>JAUYJR010000003.1 GCA_030699255.1 bacterium
GATCAATGTGGGAGTAATCCACTCTCATGCCCCATGCGCGGCGGCAACAAAGGCCGGACTGGATATTTTTCAGCAGGTTGCCATCGTAAAAGCTGGTATTTCAAGGATTCGGGATAATTTCCCAAGCATTACCATGGCAAACTTTTTTCAAGTTGACAATGGGGAGCAAAAGAGTTTTCGTGTCAACGGAGATGTTTGGAGAGAATACCTCCTAACAAAAGGATTCTCTCAACAGGAGCTACAAGACCCAGAGGAGATTGTTCAGATGCTTCTCAAACATCCAATTCCTATCTAGAGTTTGATAGGAGCACTAAAAAACCGCGGAGAGTAATTCTCCTGCGGTTTTATATTACCATTGTGTATATTAAAAATGCACCAATGCCACAACTTTTTCTTCTCGAACCTCAGCCACCCCTCCCGCAATGGGAAGGGTCTGTTTTTTTCCATTTTCATCTTCTATTACAACATCCCCCTCTTGTAACAGAGAAATGAGTTGAGCGTGATCCGGAAGAATTTGGATTCTTCCGTCAGCTCCCGGCAGAGAAATGCTCTTTGCTTTTCCCGCAAAAAGTTCCCTGTCTAGAGAAAAGATAAGGAGAGGAAATTCCATGGTTTTACACTTCACTAATCTCGCCCTTGAGGTAGAAGGCTCCTTCTTCTCGATGATCATGTTTGCCCTCTATAATTTCCCGGAAACTGCGAACAGTTTCTTCCATTTTCACATATTTTCCCTCTCGTCCGGTAAAGGCTTCCGCAACCGAGAATGGCTGAGAAAGAAAGCGCTGAAGTCGTCTGGCACGCGCCACAACCGTTCTATCCTCATCGGAAAGTTCTTCCATGCCAAGAATGGCAATAATGTCCTGGAGCTCCTTGTAGCGCTGGAGAATCTTTTGTACATCTCTGGCAACTCGGTAGTGTTCTTCTCCAACAATTCTTGGATCAAGAGCCGAAGAGTTTGAGGCAAGAGGATCAACCGCGGGGTAGATACCGAGCTGAGCCAATTCACGGGAAAGCACAACAGTGGAGTCAAGATGAGCAAACGCGGTAGCGGGAGCTGGATCTGTAATATCGTCCGCTGGCACGTAAATTGCTTGCACGGAAGTAATAGATCCCTTTGTAGTTGAGGTAATGCGTTCTTGCAACTGCCCCATATCGGCTGCCAATGTTGGCTGGTATCCTACCGCGGAAGGCATACGCCCCATGAGTGTTGATACTTCTGATCCCGCCTGCACAAATCGGAAAATATTATCTACAAAGAAAAGAACATCCTTATGCTTTTCATCTCGGAAATATTCTGCCATGGTAAGACCCGTGAGCGCCACGCGGAATCTTGCTCCCGGTACTTCATTCATCTGCCCAAACACTAGGGCGGTATTGCCCAGCACGCCAGAATCTTTCATTTCATGGTACAGATCATTCCCTTCACGAGTTCTCTCTCCAACTCCGGCAAAAACTGAATACCCTCCATGTGCCTTGGCGGTGTTGTGAATGAGTTCCTGCAAGAGCACGGTTTTCCCCACGCCAGCTCCCCCAAACAATCCAACCTTTCCTCCTTTCAGAAATGGGCAGAGAAGGTCAATAACTTTTATGCCCGTCTCAAAAATCTCAGGCTCAACCCTCTGATCTTCCAGAGAAGGAGCCTTCCGCAGAATGGGTCTTGTCTCTGTTTCTTTGGGCATGTCTCCCAAATTGTCAATTGGTTCTCCTAGTACATTAAACATTCTCCCCAAAGCAACCTCTCCAACGGGAACAGATATGGGATGTCCCGTATCCTCCACCTCCTGACCTCGATACAAGCCATCTGTTGAGGCCATGGCAATTGTTCTTACCCGCTTGCCCCCAAGGTGTTTCATTACCTCCAACACAACGTTTTCTGATTCCGTTTTCACGCGGAGAGAGGTGGTAAGTTTTGGAAGAACACTTTGAAACTCCACGTCTACAACCGGACCCAATATTTGAATGATTGTTCCTGTATTCATACGCCTAGCGCTTCTTTTCCCGCGGCAATTTCGGCAACTTCTTGGGTAATACCGGCCTGCCGCGCTTTATTTAGCTGAAGTGTCAGTGTTTCCATAAGGTTTTTAGCATTATCACTTGCATTTTTCATTGCAACCATCCGAGAAGAGTGTTCCGCTGCGTTTGACTCCAATACAAGATGAAGAATTTCAGATCGTATAAGCATATCTGAAAGTTTTTCAATCAGCTCCTCGGGAGAAGGCTCAAGAAGTGTTGAGGATGTCTCTCTCCCCTCTTCTTGTTCTTCTTTCCACAAAGAATACTTGCCTGTTTTTGGAATAATACTTTCTATCACACGCAGAAGCACCTCTTTTGAGAATGGAAGGATTTGAATCCCTCTCACGTGCCGTTCCAGTGCCGATACAAATGTGGTGGATCGGCACGCAACTTCTTCGTACAAATTCTCTCTTCTTGCCTCCAGTATCCAGTTTGCAACGGGAGAAATATCCTCAATGGTTGCCACTTCGGAAAAACGGAGAAACTCTTTGGTAATAGGGACTCCACGTTTCCTGAACACATCTCTTGCCTTTCTTCCTATTGTAATAACGTCTACCCGTTTCCCTTCCGCTTCCTTTAACTCCTTCCAAGCAAGGGCAGATCGTACAACGGCGCTGTTATAGCTTCCGCACAGCCCTTTATCGCTTGTTATCACCAAGAGACAGACCACTCCCGTAGACAAGGGTGCCTGAAAAGAAATCATGTCTCCTTCTCTCTGTAAGTGCGTAAGCAGACTTGTAAAGAGCGAGAGCATGTTTTTTGCGTATGGACGCGCGCGGAAGGCAGATTCTTGAGACCTCCTCATTTTTGCCGCGGAAACCATCTCCATGGCTTTTGTAATCTTGCCAATGTTTGTTACCGCGCGTACTTTTCCTTTCAAATGCTGTTGAGAAGCCATACCCTAAAGAGTGATAAATTCCTCCAATATGCTCTTTATCTTTTCTTGCGTTTCTTCCGGCAGATCTTTTTCATTTCCAATCTTCAAGAGCGTATCGGCATGGCGAACGCGCATGAATTCCAGAAACCTCTTTTCAAAGTCCTGTACATTCTCCCTTGGCATATCATCTAGGTATCCTGAAATACCGGCAAACAAGATGCATACCTGCTCTGCCATGGGCATTACTCCGTACTGTTCTTGCTTGAGCACTTCTGTAAGGCTTGCGCCACGCACAATACGCTTTCTTGTAGCCTCGTCCAAATCCTGCGAGAACTGCGCGAATGCCGCAAGCTCTTGGTACTGGGCAAGTTCCAATTTTAATTGAGAAGCCACCTTTTTCATTGCCTTTGTCTGAGCTGCGGATCCCACACGAGAAACTGATAGTCCAATATTCACCGCAGGACGCTGGCCTTTGGCAAAAAGATCAGACTCTAGATAAATTTGTCCGTCCGTTATGGAGATTACGTTGGTAGGAATATATGCTGAAACGTCTCCAAGCTGAGTTTCAATAAGGGGAAGGGCCGTCAAAGATCCTCCTCCCTCGCTTTTTGACAACTTTGCTGCGCGCTCCAGAAGACGAGAATGCAAATAGAAAATATCTCCAGGATATGCTTCTCTTCCCGGCGGACGTCTGAGCAACAGCGCTATCTGGCGCCATGCCCACGCGTGCTTTGACAAGTCGTCATACACAATAAGAACGTCTTTCCCGTTATCTCGGAAATGCTCCGCCATACTACAGCCGGCAAATGGAGCTATGTGCCAAAGCGATACAGGATCAGAAGCTCCTGCAACCACCACAATAGTGTACTCCATGGCACCCCTGCGCTTGAGCTCTTCCACAATTTGAGCAACTTTGGAGTACTTCTGCCCTATGGCAACGTACACGCATAGAGGACGTGTTTCGCTTGGCTCATTGAGCTGATTTATAATGGTATCAACGGCAAGGGCGGTCTTTCCAGTCTGTCTGTCTCCAATAATAAGCTCACGCTGACCCCTTCCAATTGGAATAACAGCATCAATCACCTTCATGCCGGTAGCCATAGGAGAAGAAACAGATTCTCGCGCAATAACGGAGGGAGCTTTGCGCTCCACGGGCAGAAACAGGTTGGTTGTAATATCCCCCTTTCCGTCCATTGGCACGCCAAGTGGATTCACAACCCTACCAAGCAACTCTTCTCCAACCGGAACGCTTAGAACCTTTCCTGTACGACGCACCACATCTCCCTCTTGAATTCTACTGTCCGAGTCAAGAAGCACAGCGCTTGCCGTGAACTCCTCCAAGCTCAGAATCATTGCAGGCACGGAACCTTCTTGCGCATTTCCCTCTCCCCAGTTACCAATGGTAACCATTTCAGAAAACACGGCATGAGGCAGTCCTTCAATCTGACAGACACCATCACCAACTGAAATCACTCTCCCAACCTCTTCCGAGTGAGTCTGGAGATTAACCGTTTTTATATACTCCTTAAATTTCCGTAAATCCATATTATTCAGCTACCGTTGCTTCTTGCCAAACCCTATGCAATTTTCCCCTCATGGTTGCATCAATCATGTGTTCTCCGCCAAAGAACAGCGCAATGCCTCCTAGAACTTCCGGATGTACACGCTCCGTAACAGTGAATCCTGCTTTTTTCAAGAGATCTCGAAGACGCATCCGTTCATCATCCGAAAGCGTTCGGGCCGTTACCACTTCCATGGATTTCTCCTCCTGATCTTCTAGAATATCGGCACATGCCTTCATAATGGTAGGGAGAAATTTTACGTCTCCCTGTTTTGAGAGAAGATCACGAAAAACCTTTCCTGCTTTCACCATATCTTCTTTTTGTTCTCCACTTGTTGTTTCCCTTGCAATCAGTTGACCGTAAAACTCTTCCTCAAATACGCGAAGTGCCTCTTTAAATGCTTCTTCTTCATGCTGAGGGGTAACTGAACTACCAAGAACGCGTTCCGCAACCAAAAGGCCCATTTTTGCAATCTCTTCTTTTGAGGCTTCAACAATTTTTTGCTGCTGTTTCTCCCCTTCGGCTTTCGCCACAGAGAGGATTCGTTCAGCCTCCTCTCTTGCCCATTTTTTTGCCTGCTCACCCTGCTCCCGAGAAAGCGTTCGAGCCTCATGAAGCACCTTGTTTGCCTCTTCTTTGGCCTTGTGCATTGTTTGGGATTTTAAATCCTCAATCTGCTGAAGCTTGCGCTCGTACTCATTAGAAAATTCCAGACCTTGGGCAATGCGCTCCTTTCTGTCGTCCAGAAACTGCACAATCCGCTGGAATACAAGCTGGCGCAACAAAAACAACACAATGAGAAATGTGGTTGCCTGCGCAAACAACAGTCGCACGTTTATGCCCAAACCTTCAATAAGTTCCATGGTATGTTCTCCTTACACAAACTTAATAATCAGGGCAACAACCAGAGCGTAAATCGCGATAGCTTCCGCAAACGCGATAGCCAAGATCATAGCTGCCTGAATTTTTGGTGCGGCCTCCGGATTTCTTCCAATTGCCTCCATTGCTCGAGCGGCCAAAATACCCACGCCAATTCCAGGTCCAACGGCTCCCAAACCAATTGCTATTGCTGCTCCTATTTCTTTTGCTGCTTCTACTTCCATAGTATATTTTGTGTTATATCGTTATCTTTTCTGACCTTTTAATGCGCCATTGCGGTCTCTGTTGCAAAACTCAAGAAGATAAGGGTAAGTGCGGCAAATACCAGCGCCTGGAGGAATCCAATCAAGAGTTCCAATGCCAGAAAAGGAACGGGAACAACTAGTGGGATAAGAGCCATAATAATAACAAGCATAACTTTCCCCGCAAACATGTTGCCAAATAGTCGAAATGAAAAAGAAACAATTTTTGTGAACTCTCCCAGAAGCTCCAGAAGACCTACAAAAAAATTAAGCGGACCCTTTCCAAACACAAAGAACTTTCCCAAATGAGCCCATAAGCCAAGTTTCCGAATACCGTAGATCTGCGTGATAATAACAGAAACCAGAGCCAACGCAAGAGTTGTATTGAGCTCACTCGCCGGAGGACGGAAAAATGGAGTAAAAACAGAGTGGCCATCAACCTGTTGATAGAATCCCACGGATCCAATTCCTGGAAATATTCCAATCCAGTTCATAAAAAGAATAAATAGGAAAAACGAAGCAATGAGAGGAAAGAATTCTTTTGCCTTCTCTCTACTCCCGGTAATACTCTCCATGAATCCAAATATTCCTTCGATAGTAACCTCAGCAACTCCCTGGACTTTTCCGGGAACA
The DNA here is from genome assembly GCA_030699255.1 of bacterium. Classification (GTDB taxonomy): domain Bacteria; phylum Patescibacteriota; class Minisyncoccia; order Minisyncoccales; family UBA10102; genus JAUYJR01. The sequence goes on from JAUYJR010000003.1 coordinate 6,207, forward strand.
AGTTGAAGGGAATGGACAACAAAAATTCCGATTCCCACAAGGAGAATTGCCGCTATCCACGCAAGCAAAAGACTGCTCGAAATAGGCAATCCCAAGATTGTTCCTATAATTTCAGGTTCAATGTGAACTTTCATGCGTTTCTATCTTATCTTGCGGATTCTATCACCATATTCCAAAATAATCAATATAATGGTATTGTAGGGCATCTTTATGAACAAACAGAAGCCTTTTATCATTGCCATTGTCGGCCTTGCAGGATCCGGAAAAACGGAGGCTGTGGCGCGCTTTCTGGCGCACGGGTTTATCCGTGTTGGCTTTAACGACGCTCTTTATGAGGAAGTTGACCGCAGAGGATTGGAGCGCACACAGGAGCATGAACGCCCCGTGCGAGAAGAGATGAGAAGGCAGGAAGGTATGGCCGTAATGGCAAAACGCATGATGCCTCGCATAGAAAAGCATGTTGCGGACGGCAATCATGTGGTTATTGAGAGCTTATACAGCTGGTCTGAATACAAGCATGTAAAAGAACGTTATCACGAACAGTTCCGCGTTCTTGCCATCTATTCTCCTCCGGATATGCGGTACGAGCGGCTACAGAGCAGAGCCATCCGTCCCCTCACCAATGAAGAAGCGGGTACGCGCGACTATACCGAGATTGAGCATGTAGAGAAAGCAGGCCCTATTGCCATGGCAGACTGGACAATGCTTAATATCGGATCAAAAAAAGTTTTTCTGAACGAGATTGATGCTCTAATTCTCCGCCTTCTCAGCTAGCCATTATGTTCATATCTCCCGTGTTTGCAAGAGCAAAGAGATGGTACGCCAGATACGAGAGATTCCTCATTCCGGGAGCTCTCCTGTTTGGTATTATTGCTGATACCATTACCTTTCGATTCATTAACCTCTCTCTTGCGTTCAGCATCCTTTTTACACACCTCCTACTCTCTCTTTTAGCCATCACATTCATGCACGCGCATGACACATTGTGGGCGGGGTACGAGCAAAAAACGTTGCGCTTCATTAGACTCTTTGCTCCCCTCCTTTTGCAATTCACCTTCGGAGCTCTCTTGAGTGGATTTTTGATTTTTTATGGATTTGCGGGATCCTTTTCGGTGAGCTGGCCATTCCTCCTCCTTATCATCTTCCTGATGGTTTCGAATGATCTGCTCAAAAAATACTACCTTCTTTTTATCGTCCACCTGAGTGTGTTTTTCTTTTCTCTCCTCTCGTACGCTATCTTGGTGATTCCCACTATCCTGAAGCAAATGGGTACTAGCGTGTTCCTCTTGAGTTCGCTCTTGAGTTCGCTCTTCATGTTTGCCTACCTGTTTGCGCTCTCTTCATTTATCCCTAACATCAGAACAAGCAGAAGGGCTCTCACAGTAAGCTTTCTTTCCATTATTAGCATTATGAATCTCTTCTACTTTACCAATATTATTCCTCCTATTCCCCTCTCTCTGCGTGAAATTGGCGTATACCATAGTGTTTCCCGAGAGTCTGAAAGTGGCACCTATCATCTCCTTGCGGAAGAACTCTCTCTTATTGATCGTTTGCGCTTCTACCCCCCCATACATAAGGTTGGCGAGGTAATCGTATTCACCTCCGTATTTGCGCCAGCAGACCTTAAGACAACCATCATCCATCATTGGCAGTACTACAATGCATCCGAGAAAACCTGGATCAGCGCGGGGAATATTTCTTTTCCCATGACCGGAGGGAGAATTAATGGATACCGAGGATACTCAAAGAAAACGGTACTGCCTGGACTCTGGCGAGTTGATATAGAAAACCCAAGAGGGCAGGTAATGGGGAGAATTCGCTTTCATGTAAAAGAGGTTCAGAATCCTCTTCAACTCAGAACCGAGTGGAAGTAATACTAGCTCACCAACTCCGAGAGTAGGTAAAAAAAGAAGAGAGGAGTTAATCCCCTCTCTTCTTTTTTTTACCGCAAAGAAGTTATTTCTTCTTTGTTCCTTTCGCCTTTTTTGTTGCCATCTCAATATGAGATTACTAGAGAGTCATGAGGAGACCAGCCCTCGCGCGCTTCTCTGCTCTTATAATAAGTCCACCTGAAATGTTGTCAATAGCTCTTCAAGAAAATCTATCCGCAACAGTTGATGCAGCAA
>JAUYJR010000004.1 GCA_030699255.1 bacterium
AAAAGTTATTGAACTCATTTTTAATCCAAGAGCAAAAGATCGAATCTTAAAGAGTTTCTCCTTTGAAGGAAAGACTGATTTGGAACAGATTGGTGGAAGCATGCATCTTGTTGTGGAAGTAACAAACGCGCTCCCTCCTCACGCTCGTCTCATTGATAAGCTAGCCTCCACTATTCGAGACGCGTACTACGTAAGTGCCGGAAAAAAAACAAAAAAGAAAGGGACACCGGAAGGATTCCTCCAACAAGCCCTCCGCGTGAGCAATGAGTACCTTCGTCAAGAGGTAAAGAAGGGCAGTGTGGACTGGATTGGCAATTTGCACGTTGCCGTTCTGGTGCTAACAGCAAGCAAAGATCAGTCAAGCGTTCCTTTTCGGTTTTCTACTCTGGGGAATATGAAAGTGCTTATGGCAAGAAGTACGTCTCTTATAGATATTCAAAAGACGGTGGAATCTTCTCGCAAAGATACTGCCATTGGCCCTTCGTTTAGCAGTATTGTGTCCGGAGTTGCTGTTCCGGGAGACAAGGTTTTGGTTATAACGTACGATCTTTACCAAGAATGTACCAAGCGAGGTGTCTTGGAGCAGATTCCTTCGGTGCAGGGAGAGAAGCAGCTTCAGAGCATGTTTCAAGATCATCACAAAGAAATTGCGGGAATTCCAGGAATCTTAACCGCTCTGTTCTTTCGGGATGGAACATCTTCCACTCCAGACACTCCCCTGTCTCGCATGGCTCTCTTATTGCGCAAACCGCTTTCATGGAAATTTAAAACAACAAAACATGGAACGGGGCTTTCTATATCTTCTCTGGTTCGGAAGCAAAAATGGATTCAGCGAGTGCGGGAGTATAGTCACCCGCTGTCTCTTGTTACTTCTCTTGTAGTTATTCTTTTTCTGGGCTCTCTATTTTTTGGATGGTTTGATAACTGGAGAGATCAGCGGACTATCCGTAAAGCTTCTTCTGTGGCGGAAGAAATGATTGAGCAGGCTTCACAGAAGCATAGAGAAGGAATGGCAGACGAGGCATACTCCATGCTTATAGAGGCAAACGATCTTCTTTTACCGTACGAAAAAAATAACGTGTTTGTTCAGGATCTTCTATTTCAAATCAAGGAAAAGATTTTTGTGGTAACCGGTATGGAGCAGGTGCAAAAACCGGATCTTCTCCACGCTTTTCCGCAAGATGGAACATATAGTGTAATAGCTAGCGAGAAAGAAATCTTTGCCTACTCTTCTGCTCTTAATCATATTCTGCTATGGGAGGAGGGCATTGAGGATTCTCTGCTCCTAGAGGTTAGTTCTCCCGTGCTTGCGGGCGCAATGGTAGAAGATATTCCTTTCTTCTTGAAAGAAGATGGACGGCTTACCTGGCTTAAAGAAGGCAAGTTACAAGATCGTGCGCTGGAGTTTCCCACCCGCTTTACCCCCACCGCCATGATAGGATACGCAGGCTCACTGTATGTTCTTGATAAAGAGAGCGGAACAATTCTCCGCATTGCGGACCCCGTATCTTCTTTTCCCACCCCATGGCTTCAGAGTGGTTCTATTCGTCGTCCGGTGGGCGCTCAACACATGGCTATTGATGGAAACATCTGGCTTGTTATGAATGGTGTCATAGAGCGGTACTATCGAGGAATGTATGAGGAGGAATTTTTGCTTAATCTTATTCCTCCTGTGTCAGAATTTTCTGCCATTGAAACAAGTAGAGAAACTCCCTTTCTAGTTCTTCTTGCTCCCAAAGACTCTCGTATAGTAATTATTGAGAAAGAAAGTAGGCATGTACGACAACTGGATGTTCTTATAAAAGAAATGCACGATATTGCTCTTGTGGGCAAGTCCACTCTTCTTGTTTCCTCATCTCAGGGAATATTCCGCATTTCCATTGAATAACTAAACCGCCCGCGTATAGCGGGCGGTTTAGTTATTGGAACTCGTAACCTATTTGAGTGTTATCTTTGCTCCAACTGCTTCGAGCTTCTTCTTTAGCTCCTCGGCATCTTCTTTTCCTGCCTGCTCCTTCAGTATTTGGGGAGCTGTAACGGCGGCATCCACAAGATCCTTTGCCTCCTTCAACCCTTTCTGAGTGGCGTCTCTCACAATCTTAATGACCTCAATCTTCTGATCTCCCACCGCGGAGAGTTCTACATCAAAAGCGGTCTTTTCTTCTTGCGCTTCCGCAACTCCAGCCACAGGGGCTGCAGCTATCGCTACCGGAGCTGCTGCGGAGACACCAAACTTCTTCTCAAGAACTTTTACAAGTTCAGAGAGATCGAGCACGCTCAATTGTTCAATGGACTCCACAAGTTTCTTGAACTTTTCGGGAACCTCTACCTTTTCTTCTGTTTGGGTTTCTTTTTCTTCTGCCATAGTGTTATGCTTTAGCTTTTTGTAATACAGTTAGTAGACCTTTTATGGTTCCTTGAAGGACACCAATAGTACCAGAAAGTGGCGATGCAATAGATCCCACCAGTTGCGCCAGCAACACGGGCTTTGGCGCTAAGGAGGCTATTGCCTTCACCTGTTCTGGGGAGTACCACTCCCCTTCCATGTATCCTCCGAGCAATCGAAGGGATTCCTTTTCAAGTTTAAACTCATGAAGATGTTTCATGGTTTCCACGGGATCTCCAAACGCAAACGTAACCGCTACCTGTCCTTCTAATGTTCGTGGGTTTACCTTAATTCCTTTTTCTTGGAATACTCTTTGAAAGAGCGTTTTCTTTGCTACCAGGAGCTTTCCTTCTTTCTTTTGCAGTCCTCCGCGAAGTTCCGAGAGTTTTTTGACTGGAATGCCTTGAAAATCTAGAAACGCCAAGGCGGATGGGTTTTTATCAAGCAATCCTCTGATATTCTGAGAAATTTCTTCTTTTTGTGCTTTTGTTTTTGGCATATGAGATATAAAAAAGCGGATCTTTTGGATCCACAGGAGTAAAAATAAACACTACTCTGTCCTCGGCAGGGCTTATGGATGCCTGCTGTCTGTGGATACGGATATGCTAGCATCAAGGGTTACTCCTGTCAACATCTCTCCCCTCCCCCCGCAACCTTGCCCTGGGCAAGGTGTGAAAACTTTACCGAGACTAAGCTGAGCCCTTGTTTATAAAAACACCCCCGGTATTTACCAAAGGGTGTTTCGAGAGAGCGTAGCATTGTATCGTCTCTCTGCCTCGTCAACAAGAGAGATGATTGGAAAACTGCCAAGTAGTTCATCTGGCCATGGACACAGTAACCTCATTGCGCCTGTGAGGATTTCTCGCTCTATGCCAAGAGGCTCGTTGTGGCTTGCTTCATCCTGCGCGTACCAGTCGTGCAACTTGTGAATCAAGAGGGTAGCAATCCTCTCGTTTGACATGAGCTCCAGGTTGTCGTGGAAGAGCTCCTGCTGGTAGAACTTTCTTGAAGGGCGCCTGGTTGCTTCGGCGAGAATATCATCGACATTGAGTGCGTCTGTGTCACCACTCACTTTTGGTAGAAATCCCGTGGCAAGCGCTGCCAGTATATTTCTGAGACTCCTTCCCATTGAAACCCCTGCCCTGTCATGCGCCCACAGGAGACGCAACAACAACAGCCGGGCAAGCTCTGCATCGGTGTACAAGAACATTTCCAGCCCTCCTCTTACATAAAATCCTGAATGCTAAATTGTATATAGCAAAAATCACGAAAAAGCGCAATTTGCCCAAAACTTGTCCGAATCAAGGTGTGCCCTGGGACCTATTTCGCCCAATCGGGTTTCGTATTTTTTATAAACTCGTCAAATTCAAGGTAGTTTACAATAAGCTCTTCGTCCTTTGATATGGCACGATTTGCCCGAAAAAAGGGCTCTGGTGAAATTGTTGCATCAAAGACAGTCGTAAGATTATTCCTGGAAGAACTATGATTCGTAAAATGATCAGATCCTTCGAGAGAGTAAATCCACATGCCAGATGTTGGCGAAAGATATCCAACTTTCTCTATCTCTCTCCTTTTGTCCTCACTTAACTTTTCAAAATTCTCTTGCGATATAGATTTGTCGTGCTTGGGATCAAACTGCCAAACAGTAAAACCCTCGGAAATATCCTCGAGCACAAACACGCCATGTCCTTCAATCGCTGATTTTCGGATTTCCGTTTTACAGAGAAACATAAACGATGAGAAATTTAATCGAGTTAAGTTGAGCTCTATAATTCAAATGGAAGTGGATATAAGCTTGTTTCCCATGTGAGAAATAAACTTCTTAAATCCTTCTTTTGAGATTACAATCGTTGATGTGTTTATATTAGGATGAAACCCCATTTGTTCTGACTCCATAACCTCTTCATCCACAACAACTTCAACATTGTTGTCTTTATCGTTAAGCAAGCCAAAAGGAGAAACAGAGCCCGGCTCCAGTCCAAGATACTCCTTAAGGCGTTCCGCGGAAGCAAAGCTCAATCTGCTCTCACTAAGCTTAAGAGCGAGAGTAGCAATGTCCACTCTCTTTTCAGCGGGGACAATAACCAAGTAGTGCTTGTTACCTTTTTTATTGCGCAAAAACAAGTTTTTGGTATGAGCCCCTTCAATGCTTTTGGTATGCTCTTTGGCCTCTTCCACCGTATATACGGCAGGATGTTTGTACTCTTTATACAAGACCCCAACCTCCTCTAACGCTTTATAGACTTCTTCCATGTATCAATACTAGCAGAAAAAACCTTCTCCGTCCCCTTTAATGACGTGATTTCCATCCCATGAGGAGATTGCTTCGCTACCGCTCGCAATGACGAGGGTGAGGGTTGCAATGACGAAATGAGGTAAGCTGGGTTTGACATGAACAGGCAAGAGGGTACAATAAGGGTATGGCACTGGAGAAACAAGACCTACAAGACATAAAAGGGGTGGTTGAGGATGCGGTTGAAAAAGCCGTAAATCCTTATTTTCAAGCGATCCAAAACGATTTTGCAAGTACGCACGAGCAATTGGACAGAATTGATAAACGACTTGACCATATAGAGAAATTTCTCCTTGAAGAGCATCGAAGGAGAATTGAAAAACTTGAAGATCAAGTGAAAAATCTTTGGGATGCTCTTGCGATAAAATAATCGAGAGTAAGACGTATCTGTCCAGTGCTCTACCGGAGGTAGAGCACTTTTGCCTTTACGTGTTCCTCGTGCGTGTTGCTAAATATGGTCTCCCCCTCCGGTGTTGAGAGGTAGAACCAGTATGAAGTCCCTACAGGATTTAAGGTGGCTACTATGCTTTCTTCTCCGGGATTTGCAATAGGTCCCAACGGAAGCCCGGTATTGCGGTAGGTATTATACGGGGATTCAATTTGAGTATCGTTTACCGATACTTGCGTTGATCTTTTGCCCGTAAGGTAGGTGATGGTGGCGTCAATTTGGAGGGGCATGCCAGCCTCAAGGCGCTTGTGAATAATCCCCGAAACAATCTGCTTGTCCTCATTGTGTTGAACTTCTTTCTCAATGAGAGAGGCTATGGTAAGAATTTCAAACAGGCTCATCTCATTACTCTGGAGATCTTCTTCCATTCTCTTTACTACTCTCTGCTCAAAGGTGGATAGCATTTTCTCAATCAACTGTTCTGCGGTGTCATGAGAGGCAAAAAAGTATGTTTCGGGAAATAGGTACCCTTCAAGGCTTACAGAGGATGGTTTTTCCTTTAAGAATGGGAACTTTTCTGAAAAATCATGAAGGGGAGCAAGTTCCGGGCGCGCTTGATAATTGGCTCCAGGATAACCTGTCATGGCGTACACATCTTCTGTTGTGGCAAGGCCCTTCTGCTCAAAGAGATTTGCTATATTATAAACGTTCCATCCTTCAGGAACAGTAAGGGGGCGCTGTAGTACCTTTCCTTGCACAAGGATGTTGGTTATGTCGCGAATACTCTGGGAGGGAGAGAGAAGAAACTCTCCCGCCTGCAAATTTCGAAAATTGCCGGAGGCAAGAATGTGAATACGAAAGAGAAAAGAAGAACGAATGAGTCCTTCTTCTTGAAGAGTATTGGCAATATCTTTGCCGCTCATGCCCGGAGTAATGAGCACCTCATGGGTTTCGCCGGAAGAGGTGTGCAGAGGAAATGAAATCATTGCCCAGTAGGCAAGAGTAAGTGCGCAAACCAGAATAGAAATGATGAGGATGCTACGTGACATGATATACGGAGAGAGTATGCCTTTGAAAGATGCCCTGAAGTGCGACGGCGCGAAGCGCAAGCCAAAAATTCAGCAGGATTTTTGACGGTCTTGAAAAGGCGTACTCTCGGAGTTAGTGAGGTATGGTTCTTACTGTGAACTTGATATTATGGTGTTGCAGAATCTTTATTTAGGACGAGGATTTATATTTTCGCAACGCCTTCCAGCGTTTCCAGAACGGAATCCTGTTTATAATGAGAATGCCATTGAGGTGATCAATCTCATGTTGAAACACGCGAGCTGAAAATCCTTCTAAAGAAAGTGAAATCTCTTTACCTTTTGGTGTTAGGCATGAAACGGTAATGGCATGAGGGCGAGAGACTTCAACCCACAATTTTGGGATACTTAGACATCCTTCGGTGTCTGTTTCCTGCTCTTTGCTGGAAGAGAGGATTTGAGGATTCAAAAACGCGCGCACCTCATCTTCTTCTTGAACAATAAAGAGTTGAAGAGGGGCACCAACTTGAGGAGCTGCAAGCCCAATTCCGTTATGCTGCTGCATAACGGTTTTCATATGGGAGATAAGTTCTTCTATTTCCGGCGTTATCTCTCCAACAAGATTCGCTTTTTTGCGAAGTATGGGATTTGGATACGTAACAAGCGGATGGTACTGCATAGTAAGCAGGGGTGCTAGGATTCGAACCTAGTCTAACGGTTTTGGAGACCGTTGTGCTGGCCGTTGACACTACACCCCCATTATTACAAACAAATTCGAAATTACAAATTCGAAACATTGCAAGGATCTGTTCCATACTCGTCATTGCGAGGGTGCTAGCTGAACACGGGGTAAATTTGCGTTTTCAGAACACGGTAAAACGTACTTCCTCTCTATTTCTTTGATTCGGCGTGCTTAACATGCTTTCTGCAGGATGCGCAGAACTTCTTGAGATCCAGTTTTTTACCTTCGGATGTAAGCGTCTTTGATTTGCGCGTAAAGTAATTGGTGTCTTTACAGGTGGCGCATCGAAGCTTTACAAACACTTTTTTTCTTTTTGTTGCCATACGTGATTGTTATATTATTATGAGCCCGAGAGGAGAATTGAACTCCTGTCTGATCCTTACCATGGATCCGTTCTGCCGTTGAACTACTCGGGCCACCAGCTCTCTAAACGGATTTTGTGTGGGCCGGGAGGGATTCGAACCCCCGTAGGCGCAAGGCCGCGTGGTTTACAGCCACGTGCAATTGTCCACTCTGCCACCGACCCGCATAACTCTTTTCTTGTACCACAGGAAACAAGCTTTTGCAATAAGGCTAGCGGACAACTTTTCCTTTCTTTTTTCTCCATTCAGCAACTTTTTTATGATCTCCGGAGAGGAGAACCTGAGGAACTTTCCACGAGCTTCCGGCCTGAGACTCATAGACTTCCGGTCTTGTGTACTGAGGGTATTCAATAAAGCTTCCAGTTTTATGGTCTTGTATATGTTCTTGGAGAAATTCTTCTTTTCCAACAACGCCGGGAATAAGACGGGACGTAGACTCTACAACAGCCATTGCGGGTATTTCTCCTCCCATGAGTACAAATGAGCCAAGAGAAACCGTATAGTCCGCCAAGTGGCGAGCAACTCGTTCATCTACCCCCTCATACCTTCCGCAGATCATAATGAGCTGAGATTGTTGAGAAAACTCATGTGCCATTCTCTGGGTAAATTTTTTTCCGCGAGGGCTAAAAAGCACAACCTTACCTCCTTTTTGTTGTATATCCTGTAAAGCTCGGTGAATTGGCTCAATTTTCATAACCATGCCCAGTCCTCCGCCAAAAGGTTTTTCATCAACGCTCTTGTGTGCGTCTGTTGTCCATAACCTGAGGTCATGGATATGAAGTGAAAGTTTTTTCTTCTCTTGCGCGCGCTTAATAAGAGACTCTTG
>JAUYJR010000005.1 GCA_030699255.1 bacterium
AAGGTTTTGGTAAGTCCTCATGACAGGGTACTCTCAAAAAAGGAGGTGATTGCTATGGGCAAAGGATCGGAAGCCCTACTCTGCCTGCTCACGGACACCATTGACGGAAAGGTGATGGACGGCATTGGCTCCCAATTAAAAGTGATTGCAAACTATGCTGTTGGGTTTGATAATATTGATCTAAAAGCTGCAAAAGAACGAAACATTATAGTAACAAATACTCCCGGAGTGCTAACTGAGACGGTGGCGGAGCACGCGGTGGCCCTGCTCTTTGCTCTGGCTCGTCGCGTTGTTGAGGCCGATAGGTTTACCCGAAAAGGAAAGTACAAGGGCTGGGCACCGATGCTTTTACTGGGAACCGGTATTGCGGGAAAAACATTGGGAATTGTTGGAATGGGGCGAATAGGGGGAGAGATTGCAAAGCGCATGAATGGAGCCTTTGGCATGAACGTTATCTACTATGACAAGTTCCGTAACAAGGAGATGGAGAAAGAGTTGGGAGTATTATATGTTTCATTGGAGAAACTGCTCAAAACATCGGATTTTGTGAGTCTGCACGTTCCGTTACTCCCTTCAACATACCACCTTATCTCCTCAAAGGAGTTGAGCATAATGAAGAAGACTTCATGCCTTATCAATACATCTAGAGGTCCAATTATTGATGAGAAAGCGTTAAAAGAAGCGCTGGAGAGCGGGCGTATTCGGAGCGCGGCTCTTGATGTGTTTGAGTTTGAGCCCAAGCTGGTTCCGGGACTCTCAAAGCTTGAGAACGTTATTCTTACTCCCCATATTGCCTCAGCAACAGAAGAGACAAGGGGGAAGATGGCTGAAATTGCAACTCAAAATATCATTGCCGTTCTAGAAGGAAAAACAGCTCCCAACGAAGTGCGTACATAGTATGACCATTTACCTTGCTTCAGATCATGCGGGCTTTGCTCTTAAAGAGAACATCAAAGAGCATCTCTTGTCATTGGGGTATGTGGTGGAAGATGGTGGAGCGTTTGAAGAAAATCCCCAAGACGACTATCCGGACTTTATTATTCCCACGGCGCGCAAGGTTTTGGAACATCCCGGGAGCAGGGGTATTGTGCTGGGGGGTTCGGGGCAGGGCGAGGCTATGGCGGCAAACAAGGTAAAGGGAGTGAGGGCAGCCGTTTACTATGGAGGAGATCTGGAAATTGTGCGGCTTGCTAGGGCCCATAACAACGCTACAGTGCTTTCTTTGGGAGCTCGCTTTGTCTCCTCAAAAGAAGCAATGGAAGCTGTTCAGTTATTTTTGGAAGAGCCGTTTGAGCGGGGACGGCATGAGCAGAGAATAGAAAAAATGGAGAGGTAGAATGCAAAAAGTAGTACCTGCCATTTTAGAGCGAGATAAGGAGGAGACAAGAAAAAAGCTCATCCTTTTGCAAGGAGTATCAGAGTGGGTGCAGATTGATATTGCAGACGGTGTGTTTGTGAGCAATCGCACGCACGGAGTGCAAGACATCCCGGAAGAGTCTCGCAAGTTCAAGACGGAGGTGCATCTCATGGTGCAAAATCCGCAAGATTACTTCATGGCGTGCCAAGAGATTGGGGCAACACGCGTTATCTTTCATCTTTCGGCGGTAGAGCGTTTTTCTCATATGCTTGAGGATTTACGCTTGTGCACATTTGCATGGGGTGTTGCTTTGAATCCAAATATTTCCGTGCAGGATCTTTCTCCATATATAAACGAAGTTACATCCCTTTTGGTCATGAGTGTGCAACCGGGCTTTCAAGGCAGCTTGTTTGTTCCCGCTGTTTTGGGAAAAATTGCCGAGGTACGCGCGCTCAAAAATGATATTCTTGTGGGGGTAGACGGGGGAGTAAACAAAGAGAACATTCTTGATGTGTTTAAAGCGGGAGCCAATTACGCCTGCGTGGGGAGCAGTATTTTTGGATCTGATAATCCCGTGGAAACTTTCCAGAAACTCTCCTCAATGGTAGAATAAGCAATTATGGTAAAGGCGCATACCGAAGAAGAAATGCAAGAGCTGGCAAATACTGTTCGCCAGGATATTATAGAAATGCTCGTGGAGGCGGGGTCCGGACACTCAGCCGGCCCTCTGGGGATGGCAGATGTATTTGTGGCTCTGTATTTTTCCGTTCTCAATCATAATCCCAAAGATCCTCTCTGGAAGGATCGGGATCGCCTTATTTTATCAAACGGGCACATCTGCCCTGTTAGGTATGCTGTAATGGCAAGAGCTGGATACTTTCCCGTGAAAGAGCTCAAGACACTGCGGAAGTTTGGCTCTATTCTTCAGGGGCACCCTGAACCAAAACTGCTTCCCGCGCTGGAGACAACATCAGGGCCTTTGGGGTCGGGGTTGGGGCAGGCTTCGGGAATGGCGTATGCTTTTTTGAAGATTGATAAAACTCGCCAGCGCGTGTATTGCGCCATGTCAGACGGCGAGTTGCAAGCTGGCAATACGTGGGAGTCTGCCATGTTTGCGGGGAACAACAGGTTGCATAATCTTGTAGCCATTATTGACCGCAACAACATTCAGATTGACGGCAATACGGAAGATGTTATGCCCCTTGAGCCTTTAAGAAAAAAGTTTGAGGCGTTTAACTGGCATGTGCTGGAGGTTGATGGGCATAATATTCAGCAGATTATTGATGCATGCAATCAGGCAAAAGCTATTCAGGAGAGGCCAACCGTTATTATTGCCCACACAATTCCGGGCAAGGGCGTGAGCTACATGGAAGATGATTACAAGTGGCATGGAAATGTTCCTGGCAAGGTAACACATCCTGATGAACCGGCTCCCGAACAGCAGAAAGCAATTGCGCTCAAGGAGTTGCGCACATTGGGTGGGAAAATACGCTCGGAACATGAGTAATGTGCAAATGAAATTTTCAATTTTCAATGACCAATTTCCAACTATCCTACATTACAAAACTCGTGTGAGGGATATGTTTTTGTAGCGGCTCTCGGAAGCGCGACGGCGCGAGAGCGAGTCAAAAATCCAGCAGGATTTTATGACGGTCCGCGGAAAAAATATATCCGAGCAAAGAGCTTTGTAATTCAAGGAACGGGTAATATGTAGTGATGAATAATAAAACTCCCATGTTAAATCCAACAGCATTTCTCTCTCCAAAAACACTTGATGCGGACATTGAGCAGGCTCCTACGCGAAACGGGTATGGAGAGGGGTTGGTGCGCGCGGGAGAAAAAGACGAGCGAGTTGTAGCTTTGTGTGCCGATCTTTCAGAATCAACCAGATCGGAAATGTTTCAAAAGAAGTTTCCAAATAGGTACGTGCAAGTTGGGGTGGCGGAGCAGAACATGGCAACGGTTGCTGCCGGCCTGGCTCTTGCGGGAAAGATTCCATTTATGGCTTCGTACGCCTCGTTCTCTCCCGGAAGAAACAATGAGCAAATTCGTACAACCATTGCCATAGGTTCAGTGAATGTAAAAATTGTTGGGGCGCATGCGGGCATCTCTGTTGGTCCGGACGGCGCAACTCACCAGGCTCTGGAGGATATGGGGCTCATGCGCATGCTCCCCCATATGAACGTTGTTTACCCCTGTGACGCGCTGGAAGCTCGCAAGGCAACAGAAGAAGCTGCCCGCATTGAAGGCCCTGTTTACTTGAGATTTGCTCGAGAAAAGACACCACTGTTTACCACGGAAAAAACGCCATTTCGGTTTGGAAAGACGGAAGTTTTTTGGGAGGGAACAGACGTGAGTATCATTGCGTGCGGTCCACTTGTGCACGAGGCTCTGCTGGCTGCCCACGCGCTT
>JAUYJR010000013.1 GCA_030699255.1 bacterium
GGAAGTATTGAGCAGGATGCCGACGTTGTTATGTTTATCTACCGAGAAGATAAGTATCGGGCGGATCCGTCAAACAAAAATATTGCTGAAATTATTATTGCAAAACACCGAAATGGTCCAGTTGGATCAATAAAACTCTTCTTTGATGAGCAAACCGCCTCTTTTGCCGATCTGGCAAAGGATATGGATGCTTCTCAAGAAGAGATTTCCGGCGAATCAGTGCCGTTTTAACGTGCTATGTATCCCCGTCTCATTCAAGAACTCATAGAGGTGTTCTCTCGTTTTCCGGGTATTGGCCCAAGAGCTGGCGCAAGATTTGCATTGTACCTAACAAAAGTTCCGGGGCAAGAAATTGATGGACTTGTATCCGTGCTCTCTCGTCTGAAAGGAGAGATTGGCGTCTGTTCGTTTTGCTTTAACCTGTTTGACGCAAAGGAGCGAGATCACGGGAGCCAATGTGCTATTTGCCGAAATCCGGGACGTTCCACCGTCTTTCTTTGTGTTGTGGAAAAAGAAGAGGATGTTGAAGCTATTGAGAAATCTCAGGTGTATAAGGGTAGGTACTTTGTTCTTGGAGGAACCGTGGGTACTCTCCGCAAAAAAGATATTGAAAAAATCCGGATAAAGGAATTGGCAGATCGAGTATTAAAAGGAACCTTTCAAGAGATTATTATTGCAACAAATCCCACGCCTGAAGGAGAGGCAACAGCTCTCTATGTTGAGCGATCGCTTGAGCCTTTGGGAGTTCTTCTAACGCGCCTGGCTCGAGGCATTCCCATTGGTGGAGAAATAGAGTACGCGGACGAAGAGACACTGAGGAATGCGTTTAGCGGTCGTCATCCGCAACAAAAAACTGGACATTGAGTCCAGTTTTTTGTTAGCCCTTAATCTCAACAATTTCCACCTCGGAGTACTGCTGGCGATGGCCCTTCTTTGTCTTCTCTCGTTTCTTGGGTTTAAAATTATAGGCAATTACCTTTTTTCCCTTCACTTCTTTTAATACCTTGCCCTTTACGGTAACAGTTTCTAAGAACGGGAATCCTACAGCAATGTCCTCCCCTTTTTGGTGCAGGAGAACGGAGGAAAATATAACATCCTCCCCTTCTTTTTCCGGGAGTTTTTCCACTTGCAGTTTTTGTCCTTTTGTAATCAGGTACTGCTTCCCACCTGTTTTAATCACGGCGAATTCTTGCGTCATATGCCATCCACTATACCCTATTACTCGCCTCTTTGCAAGTCCTCCGGACGCTCCAGCTCAATGGCCTGAATTTCAGGGGATACGCCTCCGATTTTTAGCACGTCCTTATCAATCTTTCGTAGCTCTTTATTTGATGCGTTAAAATGGTTTACCGTGGTACCAAGAGAGCTTCCAAGTTTTGCATGGTATTCTTCGTACCGCCTTAGATGATCTCCCAAATCCCCTACTCGTTTAATAATGGTCTTTGCCTGCTCTTCAATTTGAAGTGCTTTTAATCCTTGAAGAACCGTTTGGAGGTATGCCAGGAATGATGTAGGGGAAACGATAATAACGCGGAACTTGTTTGCCGCCCGCTGAATAAGATTTTCCGTATCATCTTTTACGGCGCCCACTTTGTTAATAAGGAGGTCATAGTAGATGGCCTCATGGGGAATAAACATAAAGGCAAATTCCATGGTGCCTTCTTGAGGGCGTATGTATTTTGCGGTTTCTTGAATCCGGAGTTTCAAATCGTTCACAAACAACTTCTCTAACCGCTCTTTTTCCAAAGGATCTTTTTCCTGGCTGAGCCGATTATAGTTTTCAATGGAGAACTTTGAATCCACGGGAATAACTTTGTCTTTTACAAAGACCGCGGCGTCCACAATGGAACCGTCTTGAAAGGCATACTGCATTTGGAAAGATCCCGGTGGCATGGTGTTCTTTAGTAATGTTTCCAGGTAGTACTCACCAAGAATTCCCCGTTGCTTTGGGTTTTTCAAAATATCTTGCAGATCTTGCAGCTGATCCGAAAAGTTCAGCACCTGCTTGTTGGTTTCTTGGAGCTGCACCAAACTTACAGTAACATCTCTGATAAGTTGCGAGCTCTGTCCGTGCTGTTGCTGAATGAGTTTTACGGAGTCCCCAAGTCTTGCGTCAATAGTGCGCTGAAGCTCTTGAATTTGCTGCTGAATCAGCATGCTGGAAGAAGTATCAGACCCTTTTCTCTGCCAGAGAAATAGCCCCACAAAAATTGTTATAAGGAGAAAAATGAGGAGAATATCGCTCATGCACACATGATACCAACAATCCTTGGCTTAGCCAAGGAAAATCTGCGTCAGCAGAAAAAGAGTATAGAGAAAGAGTAAGAATATGGCTTCCCTGTGGGAGACATGGTGCTTGCTTCTTACAAAGAAGAGAAATGAGAGAGCTGCCAAAACAAGAAATATTCGTCCGAATATGAGCGGTTGAAAATTTTCAATGCTAATGGGATGTAGAAGGGCAACCGTTCCAAGCACCAAAGTGGAAGATACGGCAATGGATCCCATGAGTCCTCCTAAAATCATCCATGACTTCCCCTTTTGGGCAAGAGATACAGCAAAATAGGTTTCCGGAATACCAACGCCAATAGCTACAATAACAAGGCCTACGGCGGTAATGGAGAGGCCAAACGCGGAAGAAAATGCATTAGCAGATATGGTAATGCCTTTGGCGCTCAAGATGATGAGTAGGAATCCTCCAACAATAATAGCAATGTCTCGCAGGAAAATCCCGAAAGAAGGAATGTCGGAAGGTTCTTCTGTTCCATCATACGGCTTAACGAACTGGTCTTTCCGAGAGAAGAGCCATGTAACAAAAAGGAAGAAAAAGAGAATAAGGATGATGCCATCAATGCGGGAGAGCACTCCGTTTATAGCAAGAAGGAGCGGGAGAAACGCCGCAGCAATGGCAAATGTTGCTCCCGCTTTTACCGTTCTGCTTTCCATTTCTAGTCCGCCCCTGAGAAGAAGGGCACAGATGCCGGTGGTGAATGTGAGCAGGAGAATGTTTTGTCCTACGATATTGCCAAACGAGAGCTCGGGAATTCCATGGATTGCCGAACTAATACCAACAAACAGCTCTGGAAGGACAGCTCCCAGTGATACGGTAAAAAACGCCACAACAAACTCTTTCCATCCCAAATACTTAGCAACACGAATAAGTGCTTCAATAACCCACTTGCCAGATAATACCAGCAAGAGAGCTGAAGAAAGAAAGATAAAAAGGGGAAGAGAAAGCATATGTTCAAGGCGATCCCAATATTGCGGTCCCAACGGGAGTCGAACCCGTGTTACCAGGATGAGAACCTGGCGTCCTAGGCCACTAGACGATGGGACCAAAGCAATACAAAACTCTTTGTTCGAATATGTTTTTTCCGCGAACACCATAAAATTCTGCTGAATTTTTGGTTCATTCTCGCGCCGTCGCGCTCCGAAGGTCGCTTCAAAAACATATTTCTCACACGAGTTTTATTGTATAGCATATCTTATTTTTCTTCTTTTGAAAAGGCTTAGTCAGCGTCCGGGGGAATTGCGTAGTAATCAAAAATATAGCGGGCTATCTCCCGATACAATGGCATAGCAGAGTACTCCGCAGTTCTTGTTCCAGGATCTTTCAGTGACACAAAAATCACAACCTGTGGATTTGAGGTAGGTCCGTATCCTACAAATGACTGAATGGTCTGATCGGAATACCCGGACTTTTGAATACCAAGTTCAGACCACGCAATTTGTGACGTTCCTGTTTTTCCGGCCATTTTATATCCTGGTATTCGCGCCTGTCTGCTAAATCCATGTTCAATAACGCTTTCAAGCATCTGGGTAATTTGGACACTTGCTCTCGGGGAAATAACGGAATGAGTTGTTGCCGGATGTTTTGTGAGTTCTTCTTTTCCGTTTTTAATAATTTTTTCTACCACATAGGGCTGTACCAAAAATCCTCCGTTTGCGAGCGCACTATACATACGTGCTACCTGCATGGCTGTCATACTAACTCCTTGACCAAAGGAAGCTGTTGCAAAGTTTATCTCGTACCCCTTCTTGAACTCGCTATTTCGAGAAAAGGTCTCTCCCGCAAGATCAATGCCTGTTCGCTCAAATATGCCAAATCGTTCCATGTATTCCATAAATGCCTCATTCCCAAGCTGTTGTTGGGCAAATACCGCTCCCGTGTTGATGGAGTACTGCAATACTTCGGTCATGGTTTGCTCGCCGAATACTCGATTGTTGTAATTTGAAATTGTTCTTCCTCCAATACGCACACTCCCCGTGTCTCGGTAAGTGGTATCAGGAGAAATGGCCCCTTTGTCAATTGCTGCCGCCATGGTGAATGCTTTTATAACGGAGCCTGGCTCATAGAGATTTTGTATGGCGGGGTTTATAAAAAGAGAGAAGTCAGATACCTGTGTGTATTCGTTGGGATTAAATCGTGGGGAAACGGCAAGCGCAAGGATCTTTCCGGTAAAAGGATCCATGACAATAACAGTACCTTCTTTTGCGTTTAAATCCGCAATGGACTGGTCCAAAGCAGCCTCTACAAAAGATTGAATACCTGCATCAATGGTTAAAACCATGGAGGCTCCTTTTTCCGGGGCAACAGAAAATGCCGACCTAAGGTATCTGGCAGGGTTCCGAGTCACGTCCAGTAACTCTTCTTTGCCCTGCAGAATGTCTTGGTAGTGAGCTTCCAGCCCATACTGCCCCACTCCGTCTTGATTTGTGAATCCAAGAATATGGGAGGCAAGAGACAATTGAGGATAGAGCCGTTTTGTTTCCTTTCCAACATGAATACCGGGAAGATTCAGACTTTGAATTGCTTCTTCTTGTTCCAACGTGAGACTTCGAGCAATGAGAGAAAAGAGGCTGTTTGGTTGTTGGAGGAGAGAAAGAACGTCTTCTTGGTTTCTTTCCATAATCTTGCCAACTTGTGTCGCTGTTGCTTCTAGGTCTTGCACGTCTGGGGGGGAGGCAAAAAGAAAAGCAACATCATAGGTTGTTGCCAAGGTAACTAATCTCCCCTGCTTGTCTTGCGCGTATATATTGCCTCTCTCCCCCATCTGAAATGAGTTCTTCTGCTGTTGGCCTTGCGCGAGCGCGCGGTAAAATCCGTGATGTATAATTTGCAAGGAAGCAAGTTGTGAAACAACCATTCCTCCAAAAGCGACAATGCTCGCAAGAACAAGGTATTCTCTCCAATGTTTCAAGAGGCCCTTCATCCTTCTCTATTAAAATCGATCCAGGGCCTGGGCAACCGTGCTGTCAGAAAGACGCAGGTAGACAATACGATCCGCGCGGGTGAATTTAAGGGAAGATGCAATCTCTCCAAGTTCTTGATGGGAGAAGCTCCTTGTATTTGTAACGGAGAGCGTTCGGAGCTGTTCTTGTGTTTGGGCAATATCTCGCTCTAGGGAAGAAATTCGATACGCTTGTTCCGTAAGGAAGCTGACTTGAAAAACGTATAGCAAAATTCCTGCGCAGAGCGCGAACATGCCGGCCTTTGCCAAGATCTTGAGGTTGTGGGTGTTCTTTTGAATCATTGGTTACTTTTAATTGCTGATCTAAGTTTTGCGGATCGTGATCTGGGGTTCTGTTCTACCTCTGTTGCCTTTGCCATGATTGGCTTTTTTGTTTGGGGTATGAGCGCGGAATCATTTCTTAAGAAGTGTTTTACGATGCGATCTTCCAGGGAATGAAAGGATATAACAACTAATCTTCCTCCCGGTTCCAGAATATCTCGAGCTTGTGGAAGTACAGACTCAAGGTTCTCCAGTTCATTGTTTACCGCTATTCTCAAAGCCTGGAATACTCTGGTTGCGGCATGTAGTCGTTGACGCTGGTAGGAAGCCGGAGTTGATCGTTCAATAATTTCAACAAGCTGGGAAGTTGTTTCAATGGGGTGAGTCCTTCTGGTAGATACAATCTCCTCCGCAATGCGCCGGGAAAAGCGCTCTTCTCCGTATTTTTTAAATATCCACTCTATCTCTCCCCTGCTCTGGTAATTAAGGAGCTTGGATGCCGTCATGGGGTTTTTGGGATTGTAACGCATATCCAATTGCTCTGATTTCCGAAAAGCAAATCCCCGCTCGCTCTCGTCCAGATGAAAAGAGGAAAATCCAAGATCCAGCAGTATTCCATGTACAGGTCCAAACTTCTTTGCCGTTACAATATCACTAAGTGCGGTATAGGAATCGTTTGCCAGCACAATTCTCTGCTTCCCTTGTGGGATTTTTGCAATTCTTTTTTCAAGAGCTGTAATTGCACTTGGATCCCAATCAATGGCAAGCACCTTTCCTTTGGGAGCCACGCGTTCCGCAATAGCAAGCGTGTGCCCGCCACCTCCGGCCGTACAATCAATAACGTGCTCGTTTGGCTGAGGATTAAGCTGATCTAATACTTCTTGTAAAAGAACGGGAATATGCATAGCTATATTTGTTCTCCCAACTTTTCCGCCATGCTCTCCATATTTTGCTCCATTTCCTTCTGGTATCGGTTCCATTTTTCCGCGTCCCATACTTCCAGTCGGTTATAGATTCCAGCTACCACCACGTCTTTCTCTAGTCCCGCATACTCTGCTAAATGAACGGGAACAAGGATACGGCCCAATTTATCAAATTCCACAAGATTTGCCCCCGCCAGCTTGATGCGTCCAAATCCCCTTGCCTCCTTCTGTGATTCAGAGAGCGTGCCAATCTTTTTTGCCCGCTCTTCCCAGACGCGCATGGGAAATATAACAAGGCAGTTATCCAGTTCTCTTGTGATGACA
Organism: bacterium; assembly: GCA_030699255.1. Classification (GTDB taxonomy): domain Bacteria; phylum Patescibacteriota; class Minisyncoccia; order Minisyncoccales; family UBA10102; genus JAUYJR01. Next base: position 6,758 of record JAUYJR010000013.1, read on the forward strand.
GCTCCCTTTCCAAGCTCTTTTCTAAACTTGGAAGGAATGGAAAGTCTGCGCTTTTCGTCTATGGTGTGCCGGTATTCTCCAATGTACATATTTCCCACTTCATTCCACTTATTCCCACTTGATTACAACTATATCCCACTCCATACTTATTCGTCAAGAGGCAGTTTTCCACAGTGTCAAGAACTCAGGCCAAGATTCTTATCTGGTGTTGCTCATTGGCTGTGATACGATGTAAGTATGAAGGTTATTATTCCCCTCCTCTTGTTTACATTACTGTTAGGTGGTCCCGTTCAGGCTTCTTCCCAAGAAGAACGGCTTCGTATACTGCAACGGATCGAAATTCTCAAGCGGGAAATTGCTGTGGTGAAATCTCTTTGGGTAAATATGCGGTTACGGCAGGAAATTTCAGCTTCTTCATATATTGCGGTCTCACTTGATGACGGCGCTGTTCTCTTGGAGAAAGACGGAAGTAGACAGCTTCCCATAGCATCCGTTACCAAGCTCATGGGAGCTGTTATTGTGGCGGAATATATTGATATGGAAAAATCTATTGTAGTGACAAGCGAAATGCTCAAGCCGTTGGGTAGTAGTCCCACAATTTTTTCCGGCTTAACTATACAAGCTGCACATCTTTTAAGAGCCAGTCTTATTCAGTCGGCAAATGACGCTTCAGAGGTGCTCTCATTTTTTCTTGAGAAAGAGGCATTTGTGAACTTCATGAATGCAAAAGCAACGGAACTCCACATGGGAGCTACGGTTTTTCATGATCCCCATGGTCTTAGTCTGCAAAATCAATCAAGCGCGGCGGATCTTGCAAAACTTCTGCAATACATATATGAGAATCATCCAACCTTGCTTGCTATAACAAGAGAAAATGATTTTTGGCTTCCTGATAAGACAGGGAAACTTCTAAAATTTCAAAATGTGAACAATTTTTACCATCTCAAGAATTTTAAAGGAGGGAAAACAGGATACACACTTGCTGCAAAGCAGACGCTTGCCTCGATATTTGAAGTAAATAAAAAACCTGTTGCTATTGTTCTTCTCTCCTCTAGCAACAGGCAGGCTGATGTGTTTGCGATTCTTCGCAAACTGCAGAGAACAGCAGAGTAGATGAGTGCTATACGCCCATTCTTCGTTCTCGTGTTTTAAATTCCTCAAGAACGGCGAGCAGGTCTTTTTCTGTAAAATCCGGCCAGTATTGTTTTACAAAAAAGAGTTCGCTGTATACTCCTTGCCATGGTAAGAAGTTTGAAAGACGCTTTTCTCCGCCGGTTCGTACAATAATATCGGGATCCGGCATTCCATTTGTCCAGAGATATTTTGATATTGCATTTTCTGTTATCTCCTCTCCTCTCTTGGAAAGTTCTTGCGTTGCTTGAACTATTTCCATTCTTCCACCATAGGAGAACAAGACCCAGAGAGTCATTGCATTATTTTTTGCACTCTCCTCCTCAATTTTTTCAATGGTTCTCCTTGTTCTATCAGAAAGACCTTTGCGTTCTCCCGCAAAGCGAATTCGTATGTTTTCTTGAAGAAGTTCGGCAAATTCTTCCTGTGCCGCGCGTTCCAGCATACCCATGAGGTAAGAAACCTCTTTGGGTGGTCGGTTCCAGTTTTCGGTTGAGAATGCGTAAACAACAAGGTTTGAAATGCCAGCATCTCGCGTTACGCGGGCAATTTGCTTGAGATTTTCAAGGCCTTTCCGGTGTCCCTCAAGCGTTAAGAGTCCCTTTTCACGAGCCCATCGTCTATTTCCATCAAGAATAATGCCAATACAGCGAGGTATTTTTGTCATATTGCGCGTTGGTAGAGAATAGTAAAATCATCAAATAACTCTTCCACGGCACCCCATTCAACAATCACGGAATCAACCCGCGAGAGAAGCGATCCTTTTTTGAGGTAATGAATGTATGCTTCAAGGATTTTGCGCGAGCCTTGGGCTATGACTTGAACAGATCCGTCTTTTAGATTCTGAACGGAACCTCCAATTTTTAACGAACGCGCTTTTCGTTGCGCAAAATCACGAAACATCACCATCTGCACGCGTCCGGTTACAATACACATTATTTCTTCCATCTGTGGGCATTGCTGGACTCGAACCAGCGACCTCTACAATGTGAATGTAGCGCTCTAACCAGCTGAGCTAAATGCCCATTCGCTTCTCGCTATCGCTCGTAGCTCAAACTCAAATGTCAAAATGCAAATGTCAAAATATTGGTATCTGCCTCTGGCAGATGGTGCATTATCGCGAAGCGATATTGCTTTCTCTTAGCACATTTTCCAAAAGACGGAAAGTTCTGTATAATTCAAGCAATGCTAAAAGTTATTGAACTCATTTTTAATCCAAGAGCAAAAGATCGAATCTTAAAGAGTTTCTCCTTTGAAGGAAAGACTGATTTGGAACAGATTGGTGGAAGCATGCATCTTGTTGTGGAAGTAACAAACGCGCTCCCTCCTCA
>JAUYJR010000018.1 GCA_030699255.1 bacterium
TGAGAAAGAAAGTTCATGGGATGAAAAGATGTAATAACCAAGATACAAGAAACAATAACCAAGCAAATTACAAATTCAAATATTCAATAATCAAACAGATTCTGCAGTGTTATTGTTTTGTTTGAATATTTTGTTATTGGTTATTGAATATTGTTTGTATCTTGTTTCTTGATTATTGGTTATTATTTTCAACTGAATGGTTGAAATATTCCAAGAATTCTTTTTCTGACAAGACGCGAACACCAAGTTTTTGTGCTTTTTCAAGCTTAGATCCGGGATCCTTTCCGGCAACAAGGTAATTGGTGTTTTTTGAAACCGATTCGGAAGAAACCCCTCCCCTCTCCCGCACCATCTCCTTTGCTTCTTCCCGCGTCATGGATTCCAAAGATCCCGTGATAACAAAAGTTTTTCTTTGATGAGATTCTTCGCTTCGCTCAGAATGACGGAGGGAGTCATCCTGAACGTTAGTGAAGGATCTGTTTCTTTGAATCTGTACGCCAACTGCCAAAAGATTTGCAATGAGCTGTTGATTCTCCTTAGACCGGAACCACACATAAACACTTTTTGCCACCGTACTGCCCACTCCCTCAACCACTTCTAACTCCTCTTTGGAGGCACGCTGAACAGCCTCCAGTGTTTTAAAGTGCTCCGCCATATCACGAGCCGTCTCCTCTCCTAGGTGCCGAACACCAAGAGCATAGAGAAATCTATGGAACAACACCTGTTTTCTCTTTTGTATAGATTCAACAAGATTGTTTGAGGACTTCTCCGCAAAGCGTTCTAACGGAATGAGATCTCCCGGTGTTAGCCTAAACAAATCAACGGAGTTTGCAATGAGGTGTTCGTCTAAAAGCGCATCAATAATTTTGGGGCCTAATCCTTCAATATGAAACGCTTTTCTTGAAACAAAGTGGTGGAGATTTTTGCGCAACTGAGCTCCACACAATTTGTTATTGCACCGAAGCACAACCTCTCCCATGGATCTTACCAAAACAGATCCGCACACCGGGCAATCTTGAGGCATGAAAAACTCTTTTTCCTTTCCTTGTCGCAAATCTTTTAACACCTTTATGACAGAAGGAATTACGTCTCCCGCGCGTTCAATAACTACCGTATCACCCACCCGCACTCCCAAACGCCGAATCTCATCTTCATTATGCAAAGTGGCCCGAGAAACGGTTACCCCTCCCACCTTAACGGGATTAAGCACGGCAACGGGTGTTACGGCTCCAGTTCTCCCTACCTGAACAACAATGTTTTGTACGCGCGTTGTTGTTTGATTGCCCGAAAATTTGAGCGCGCGGACTCCTCTCATGCCCTTCCCAACAACTCCCAGCGCTTCTCGCAGCTTGTTGGCATTAATGGTAACCACCACTCCGTCTATTTCAAAAGGAAATGACGCACGCTTTTTTGCCATGTCTTTCCAGTAATCAATAACCTCACTTGTGGCGTGAGCAACGCGTGCGGTTTTGTCTGTGACAAACCCCAGTGCCTTGAGAAAATCATGCTCCTCTGAGTGACTCCCTTGCAATGACGAAGGAGGCGAAACAATGCCATACGCCATAAACTTGAGGGGGCGCGAGGCTGCAACACTGGGATCTAACTGACGGATAGATCCCGCTGCAAGGTTTCTTGGATTTGCGTACGGATCCTCTCCCCGCTTTACCCGCTCCTTATTTAATAACTCAAGATCCTTTTTTGTTATGTATACCTCTCCTCTCACTTCTAACGAAGTGAGAGGAATTTTGAATTGGTCAATTCTAAGGGGGATTGAGTCAATGGTTTTGAGGTTTTGCGTAACATCTTCTCCAACACGTCCATCCCCGCGAGTTGCTCCCCTTACAAGCACCCCATTCTCATATATAAGAGATACGGCAAGGCCATCTATTTTGAGCTCCATAGAATACTCAAGATCTGCGGGTTTAGCAACAAGCAGTTTTTTCAAGTAGTTTTCCCACTCTCCCACCTCTTCTTCTGAAAACACGTCCTCAATAGAAAGCATGGGCACTGCGTGAGGAACTTTTTTAAACCGTTCCAGAGGCTTGCCTCCCACCCGCTGTGTTGGAGAATCTTGTGTGACAAGATCGGGAAATTGAGACTCAAGCATGAGAAGCTCATGCTTGAGGGAGTCGAGCGCTTCATCGGATATCTCTTGTTTATTAAGCACGTGGTAGAGATACCGATGGTGGCGTATGATCTCCCGAAGTTTTTCAATACGCTGTTTTGCTTCTTTTTTTGTCATATTGTTTTCTTATCTTATCATGGAAAGCAAAAAACCCGCCAGAGGCAGGACCACGCATATTACAATAAACTCTAGGTTTCACGATAGTCGTTACATGGAAATTCGATAGTCGTTGCGAGAATAGAAAGTAGAGAGTCGAAAGTCGTAACAAATTTCATTGACTCCGCTCCTCGTGAAAATTACGCCAGTTATCCCGTAACTTATGAAGTTGTTTACTACTATGATCATACAGATCAAGGACTTCTTTACATTTTTCAACACTCACGTACTTAGGGTAGGCGTCTATACATACAGATAAATGATGGGTCATCTCGCTGCACTCACCAAGGCAATCTGTTAGATATTTTTCCCAGTTCTTCTTCTGGTAGCGCTTGGCAAAGCCTTCGGCAAACAGCGCGGGAGCCGACTTGCATCCTCTGCGCATTTGATCTGCTAAGTCATATTTCTCTTCTTTGGGTAAGCGAGGCACGATGTCTTTCAATACAATGAGCATGGCTTTGTAGAGGTTCTGATATACATCAAAGTCCCGATAGCTCCTAATGGGTTTACGATTTTCCATTTTCGTATTTCGTCTTTCGCAACGAATTTCTAATTTCTACGTAACGAATTTCGAGTTATAGAATGAGATTGCCACGGCCTTCGGCCTCGCAATGACGTGATGGGGGATGGCAATGACGAGGTGTATCGATTACCGGGTGATGCGGATTGATCGCGAAGACCCTTCAAACGTACCGGTAGATTTGGCGCAGTATGCTCTCCGTCCTCCCTGATCATAACAAGAACTGTTCTTGTTTTTTTCCGCAGATTCCATATTGAGTTCGTAAGACGCGGTATTTTTAAGATCCTTTGTAAGCCCCTGGTCTCCTCCCAACGCCTCTATGAGACAAGGTAGGCGCGCTGCCAGATCTGAGCAACTTATCTCTTCATTAATAATCTGCTGATCCGAAATGAGCACCTGTTCAATGCCTGCTTCCGCGGCATAAAACGCGGTAACGGAATCTCCCAACCCTCGAAGTGATGAAACCTGGTCAAAGAAAATTGCGCTCATGCCAAACCCAATGCCAAGCAGAATGGTCATAACAACCATGGAGATAAATACAGAAACCCCTTGTTGACTGATATTTCTTTTCATACTCTATTGTGTGTTGTACGCTCGCTGAGAAACGGTTGTTTGGATATGTATGCGCTGTATGTTTTCTTCTCTGCCTGTAACAGACTCTCCCTGCAAAGAAAGCGTTACGCGGGGCTGATGAGCAACAGAACCTCCCTGTGGCTCTGAAACATAAACGCGGAATAATGTAATAGCAAGCGTATTTTGAGAAGTGAGAGAAACGGGATTTTCCCCGTTTACTTTCTTCTGTATCTGTTCATCTAAAAACACAAACTCCCAACACTCTCCTTCTCGCCGAATAAAGCGAATTCCCACGGTATCTTCGCCCTCATACAGCGTTTCATAGTTTGATCCCAAAGGAATGCATGAGTTATCCGTTGGCTTCTGAGCAGACCGAAGAGCTCTGCTCATATGTTCCAATGCGTGAAACATCTGGTCAAACACCTGCTGAGAAGCGTTTGATCTTCTTTGAGCTCCAATGCCGGAAATGAGAAATCCGGTGGCAATGCCTCCAATAATGGAGAAAATAAACATAGTAACAAGGAGCTCTATAATGGAAAACCCTTCGGTTTTACTCAGGACAGGCCCTTTTTGTGGTTGCTGCTCCATATTATTGATTGAACCAGTTATGCATCTCCGTTGATACTTGCACATCATAGGTACCCCAAGAAACTCTTGCTGTTACATCTACCCTGTCTCCTTCGGGATTTATAATAATCTCTCTGGTAAATTGAGAAGGATTAGTGCCAGAATGAACAAAAAATCCATCTGATTCATGCAATGGCTCCCCCTCAAATAATTTGAGTGAATTATCTAGGTAATCGGCCTGGCATTGCTGCTCTTGATCACCAGCTTCGCACCGAATATCTTTCAACCAGTCTATGTTCTCCCCATAGTATGTGCGCAGAAAGTTTTGGTCACGGATATTTCTTACAATTTCAATACCTTCTTGCGCAAGATAGGAGGCAATAAGACGATTGTGCGCAAAACGCATAATTGTGGTTGTCTGGTAAATCAACGAGAAAGCTCCACCAGCCCCAACGGTTATAATAAAAATGGCAACAAGAGCTTCAATAAGTGTGAATCCTTCGGCTCTGCTCAGGATGGATCCTTGTTTCTTTTGTGGCAAATCTTTTGTGTTTTCCCTGCTCATAGCATTATTCAATATACCTCTATAAGGCCAGACGCGTGCACGGAAATATTCTTGGTAAGCTCCGTTCCGTCTTGCCCTTGCATGCCAAGCACAATAGTTCGTGAATCTTCACCCAAACCACCCCCACTTGGATGGAACTCCACGGAGGGATCCGGAGGAAAGAAGGTAATGGTAACAGATTGATTACCTGAAACATACATGGGGTATGGAAGATATTTTTCCCCGTCAGGCACAGAAAGATCTTGGCTTGAGCTATACGAACTTCCGCTTGAGCACTTTACAAACAGAATATAGTCTTTCTCATCAATAGGGTTGTTTCCTCCAAAAACGTGAACTCCGTATCCCTGAATACTTCCGCCGTTCTCGCAGTCATTATACTCGGCCCGCGTAGCAAGCTCTCGAGCTTTTGAAATATCCTGCGCAAACTGATGGGCAGTTCTCTCAAGAGAAAGCGTATGTTCTCCCTGCCTCCACCCCGCAAACACAACTACGCTCAAAAGGGCAATGATACTCATAACAACAAGGAGCTCCACAATGGTAAATCCTCTCCTCTCTCTATTGTCATTTGTCATTTGGATTTTGACATTTTCCTCCTCTCTCATGCTCTTATTATACCAAAACAAGGGTAAGATACCAATTGAGGAGATGCCCTCCCCAGAAAAAAGATACAAAAGCCGATCCAATGAGAAAGGGTGCAAAAGGCACCTCGGAAGCAAGGGATTTTTTACCCAACGCCATGAGAGAAACTCCCACTACGGCCCCAGAAAAGAATGAGAGGAATAAAGAGACGGCAATAAGTGGCCACCCCAGTAATAGTCCAAGTAAAAAGACGAGTTTTACGTCTCCAAATCCCATCCATTTCCCTTGAGACACTTTCCATATAGCCCAGAAAAACAGTGAGGCACCCAATCCCGAAGCAAGATGCGGAAACACAGAAGAAATCCTCCCAAGGGAGAGAAAGGCTATAGTAGGAATTATTCCAGCTATGAGCAGGGAGTCTGGAATAATGAAGTATTTGAGATCAAGTATAAAAATTGCAAACAAAATTCCAAAGAGGAGAAAAAGCGCAAAGAACAAAGCAATGGCAACGGGAGAAAGCAAGGAAATAATCCCAACTTGCTGAGCAATAAGAATAGCAATAAGCGCCATTGTTCCTTCTACTAAAGGATACTGCATTGAAATTGGAGAAGAACAGAAACGGCACTTCCCTCTCAAAACAAGAAAACTTATAACAGGTACCAGATCTTGCCATTCAAGAGTATGAGAGCAATGTGGACACCGAGAGCGGTCCCACACAATACTGCCACCATGTTCAAGCCGATAGATAACAACATTTAAAAAGCTTCCGTATATAAGACCCAATATACCCACAATTCCATATAAGAGAACATCCATAGTAATTAATGACAAAATCCAAAGCCTAAATGCCAATTCAGTAACAAATGATTAAATGTTCGATCGCTTTCGGTTAATGCTGGAGAATATTAGCACAAACTCTCTTCCTTCTTTCCATATTTCCATTGCCTCTTCCAAGCACTCTGGATTTGCCACCGTCATCATGCGCAACCAATGGCATGTTTCTTTTGATTCTTTTTTGCAAATACTAATCTTATAGTGAAAATCCTTTTTCGTATCCGCAACATCTGCTTCCATATAATTTGCCCCAACACTAGTACCCGCCCTAATCAATTGATTGATGATTGGGCGTGTAATTTCGTTCTTAGGAAGATTTTGGGCAAACTTAATTATACGTTCTCCAAATGTAGCAGTTCTCTCTTCAAGGTCATACTTCTTTTCGTTCTGACTTTTATCATTTGGATTTAATTTGTCATTTGCCATTTGGGCTTTGACATTTTATTCCTTACCCTAGCGGTTTTCAAAAATATAAATCATAAGAGTGCGAATTTCCCCGCCTCCCGTTGTAGCTATAACAGCTTGAATAGAGTCACCCTCTTGGAGATCTGAGGAAGAAACCGGGTTGACGTCAACTTGATCATATAGGAGGCGTTGAATTTTTGTTTCAGAAGAAATGGGAACAAGAAACGATTCTCCTTCCTTATCTACTATAACTGCCGTACCTTCTGCAATACTCTCAACAGTGCCCAAGACAACAGTCTGCCACTGTCTGGCCATGAGGGCCGAATTAGAGAGATTGGCGGCTGCGCCCGGAACACTACCCTCATCTTGAACAGGACTGGAAGAAGCCATAAAAACAGCCCCTCCCACAAACCCAACGAGCAGACTTGCAACTATACCTATGGTGGATTTTATGTTCATGCGTAATGCTAATTTTGTTATTTGTATAAACGCGCGACTGTTAGGTTTGAATTGAGTAACCTCTTCCCATTCGGGGAACGGAGGACGAACCCCCACAGCGCGAATCGCCGTGCAAGTTCTGCCGCCATCATTCACCCTAAAGGAGATTGAGTATGATCCTGATGCGTCAAAGGTATGTGTTGCATCTTTTCCTGTTGATATGGAGCTTCCATCTACACTCCAAAGGTATGTGCTTCCAAACCTGCTTGATCTGTCGTAATCATAAAGCGCAACAGTATCT
>JAUYJR010000028.1 GCA_030699255.1 bacterium
AAGGCATACTCTCTTCGTTGTAAGTGAGGAAGTCATGCTTTGTTAACGCAGAGCATGTGCTTTCAGAAGGACGTTCGCAAGCGCGACGGCGCTGAGATCGAGCCAAAAATTCAGCAGAATTTTATGGCGGTCTCTTCTGAAAGTATATGCTCGAAGTTTAGATTGCTTCGGGCTAGCGCCCTCGCAATGACGCGTTTATGAAATGAGGTCACTGCCTTGGACAGGTCAAAGATGATAAAAATAACGATTGTTGCGTTTCAGACTAGAATTCAAATACGCTTCTTGGAAAAACAACAAGTGCGTGATACTATGCACGCATGTTTGATAAATTAAAACAGTTACAGCAGGCCAGGGCCATTCAGCAAGCGCTCTCACAAGAGCGCATAGAGGCGGAAGATAACGGTGTTCGTATTATTCTGCGAGGAGATCTTGTTGTGGAAGAAGTTTTTCTCAACGAGAACCTCTCTTTACGAGATCAAGAGCTTGCGGTAAAGAACTGCTTTCAAAAAGCGGTGCGGGAGACGCAGAGAGTGATGGCACAGAAGATGTCCGGTATGCTAGGAAGCTAGCTGAGCCTCCATCTTTTTTAGAGCTCCCCTGACTGCCACAAGGAGATCTCTGTTTGTATTCTTTGCGTTAACACTCTCTCCTCCTGGAAGACAGAGAGCCTGCAGGGTGACGAGAAATGCCGTGGGACGCCCCACGGCGTTTTTTTGCTTATCAATTCCCGCCTCAAGCCGTACCATATTTTTGCGCTTTGCGTACTTTTCAGCAAAGGAATCAAGAAGATCTTTTATATGATCAACATCTCTCTGAAAAAGACGGGCCTGATTTCTGATAATTACCGGAATGGATAATGTCTGTTTAAAAGAGACGATTGCGCGCAAGGCGGACCTAACAGAAACGATACCGGCGGGGCGTCCCTTTGCATCAACAAGAACCAGGCTGGGTTCTTTTCCTTTTGCCAGGGCCAGAAAGAGCTCATGTGCGGGAGATTTTGCGGGAGCCGTTCTCACATTTGTGCTTGCGGCAACCAGAGCGGGAAAAGAAAGACCAGACTCTTTTTCAGTTCCAAAGACAAAATTGCGGGCCTTGCCACTTCTACTAGGTCCCGACCTGAAGCGCTGGCGTGAACTTGGCTTTAAGATGTGAGACTGGAGATCTCTGCGGGTAAGCACTCCTTCTACGTTACCCGATTTATCTGTGAGGAGAACGCGAGATGCCTTTTTGTCTCGCATGAGATTATACGCCTCCTTTGCCGTTGCCTCGGAGGAGAGAAGCACCGCCTCTTCCGTTTCAAGAGCCTGAGAGGCCTGCTTGAGGAGGTCTTTGTGCTTTGTAATAGCCTCAATGAGGCCTTCGGCTTCTACTATTTCTTCAAGCACTCCTGCCTCAGAGAGGACGGGGAGTTCGTACATGCCTGTGGCAAGCATCATGTGGGCTATGTCTGAAACCGGTGTGTCACGCGTGATGCGGGGAGGTTGAATAACACAAGCGCGCACTTTGGTTGTGCCGGCTTTTCGGTGTCGAAAGATGGCGTGAGAAGGAGAGGTTATACCAAGTAAGCTCCCGGATTCTTTTGTGAATACAAGAGCCACCTCATGAGAGGACTCCATACCAGCAAACGCAGAATCCAGCGACGCGTTTGGATTTACACGCTTTGCTTTTGCTATGGGTGAGAGGGTAACCGACAAGGAACGGAGCGTTTTTTCTGCCATGGGTACGTTATGATTAGGCTAATTATTGTGCGTGAAAGGCAAATAATGTAGGATGAGAACGTATGACAGATATTGTATTTGATATTGGGGGAACAAACATGCGAGTGGCCCGTATTGCTTCTAACGGAACTCTTGAAGATATTGTAGCACGTCCAACCCCGCAGACAAAAGAAGATGGACTGAAACAGCTCAAATCGCTGTGCCATACGCAGGCAGGCGGAAAGCCTATTGAGTACATTGCGGGAGGGTTGGCGGGTATTTTGGAACATGGCTCCGGAGTTCTCTTGAGATCTCCAAATCTTTCCAAATGGGAGGGAGTTTCACTTGAAGAAGAATTAAGGAAGGAGTTTGGAGCCTCTGTGAAGGTAGCAAATGATACGGCTCTGGGAGCGCTTGGAGAGGCAAGAAGAGGGGCGGGGCAGGGCTATGAGATTGTTGCTTATCTTGCGGTGGGAACCGGCGTGGGGGGAGCTAGAGTTGTTCGGGGAAGTATTGATGAGACGGCTTTTGGGTTTGAGCCGGGGCATCAGATTATCCAGTATGAAACGGGAGAGAGTCTGGAAAATCTTGTTGGTGGTAGGAGTGTACAAAAGAAAATGGGGATGGCCCCCGGAAGCATTACAGATCCCGTTGTATGGGAAGCGGTAGCAAAGACCTTTGCTGTGGGAGTGGTAAATACTATTGTTCACTGGTCACCCCATGTTGTTGTACTTGGAGGGTCTATGGTAACAGATGGAAACGGTATTTCGGTTGCCATGGTGCAAGAGGAGGTCACCCGCCTTCTCCATGCTTTTCCCCGTGTTCCTGAAATAAAACGCGCTGACATTGGAGGATCTTCTGTTCTCCTTGGAGCTGTAGAATACCTCTCATGATATCTCGATTCCTTCAATCATTCTGGGCGTGGTATGAGCGTACCTATCTTGTAAATGTGGGGCTGGCGGCTCTCTTGTTTGGGCTCCAATTTGTTCATCTTATATGGCTCAGTCTTGATGTGGTAGCATTGCGCCTGGTGGGAGAAAGCTTCTGGCAACTCTCCCCATTTTGGGAGACTGGAATGGCGTTTGTGGACTATCTTGAAATTCCCGCTATTCTCTCAACCAGTTTGGTGTATATTCACGCACTCAGATCTAAGGGATTTCACTGGGGTCCTGCCCTCATGCTTTTGTTTATCAATTCTCAGTGGCTACACATTTTCTGGATTACCGATGAATTCATTTTAACTTCTCTAATAGAACGGCAAGCAACCATGTTACCTTCTTGGCTCGCGTGGATTGCCATTGGTATTGATTACCTGGAGCTTCCTGTTATATACGATACGTTCCGACGTTTCTTTGTAGCCTTAAAAGAACACCGGGGGAGAGAATTTTTGAAGGAGCTGGCGGAAAAGTAACCATGGTAAGTAAAGAAGAATTTGAAGAGCTGGTTGTAGAGGGAATAGCTCTCATTCCGGAAACATTTCAGAATCGGCTAGATAACGTTGCTATTGTTATTGAAGAAGAGCCTTCGGACGACCAGCGCAGGATGATGCGGCTTGATGAGCATAACACAACACTCCTTGGCTTGTATGAGGGGATTCCCCAGACCAGTCGCTCGTTCTATACCCATGTTCTTCCCGATAAGATAACGATTTTTAGACTGCCTATTATTGCCGTGTGTTCTTCAGAAGAGCAGGTAAGGGAGGTAGTACGGGATACCGTGTGGCATGAGATTGCCCATCACTTTGGTTCCAATGAGGAGAGAGTGCGGAATGTGGAGTTGAGGAGGAAGAAGAGGCGTGGTACCATAGAGTAATGAAAAAACAACAACCATCTCATTCGGTTCAGATTAAGGAAGACTTTAGGGAGACCATTCAGTGGAAGATCTTTCGTATTATGGCAGAGTTTGTGGAGGGCTTTGAATTTATCGCAGATTTTCCAAAGTCCGTGACCATCTTTGGTTCCACAAGATCCACAGAGCATGATCCGTGGTATCAAAAAGCTCGAGAGCTTGGGGCAATGCTCGCAAAAGACGGATATGCCGTAATAACCGGAGGAGGTCCTGGCGTTATGGAGGCAGCCAACAAGGGGGCAGCGGAGAGCAATGGAGACTCTGTTGGCCTGAATATTAACCTGCCCGACATTCAGCTGCACAATCCGTACGTGAACAGTAGTACGGGGTTTCATTACTTTTTTGTTCGCAAGGTTATGTTCTCATTTGTTTCTCCCGTGTACATCTTTTTTCCCGGGGGATTTGGCACACTTGATGAATTCTTTGAGCTTGTAACATTGGCTCAAACAAAGAAACTTTCAAAGCCGGTTACTATTATTGTTGTTGGAAAAGCGTACTGGACTCCTCTGCTCCAGTGGCTGGACCAAGATGTGAAAAATACCTATAGAGCAATTGATGAAGACGATCTTAGTCTTATTAATATGGTTGATACACCCGAAGAGGCGAGAGACCTGGTGCGTTCTCATGCCGTAAAGAACGGAAAAGAAAAGAAATGAGACTGCACAGATTTTTGGGACCTTTCTTTTTTGACGGACCGCAAGAAGAAATTGAAGACCTGAGCCTTGTTCATCAGATTAAACGTGTACTTCGTTTAAAAGAAGGAGATCGCATTATTCTGGGCAACATGAAAGGAAAGGAGGCTACGTGCGAAATTGTGGAGATTGAAGAATTCTCCATAAAGGTGGCAATTGGAGAGATGAGAGATATTGCAGAGCAACTAAAAGAGGTTTCCCTCTTTTGCTCTATTCTTAAAGGAAGCTCCATGGATCTTGTTGCACAGAAAGCAACAGAGGTTGGTGTTTCCCGCATTGTTCCGATTGTTTGTGATCGTACGGTAAAGCGAGATATTCGGCAGGATAGATTAAAAAAAATTATTCGCGAGTCATCCGAGCAGTCGGGAAGAGGAACTGTTCCGGATATTTTCTCTCCAATTTCTTTTCAAGAGGCCATAACGTCATTTTCGGGAAGTTGTATGGTGCTCTTTGATCCTTTGGGAGAAAAGCTGGGACCATGCCAGCAAGAACCTTCTCTAAAAGAACACGTTGGCGTATTTGTGGGTCCTGAAGGAGGGTTCACACCAGAAGAGCTGAATCTTGCGCGAGAATCTTTGGTGCTTGTACGCTCTCTTGGTCCTCTTGTCTTGCGAGCTGAGACGGCAGCTATTATTGGATCTTATGTTGTTCTTTCTCAGTAGCTCATGATACAATATAACCATATGGCATACCCATTTGAACTCCCAACACTTTCTTACGCGTATGACGCGCTTGATCCCGTCATTGATAAGGAGACAATGGAGATTCATCATACAAAGCATCATCGGGCGTATGTAGATAAACTGAACCTAGCGCTTGAGAAGCATCCTGAACTGCAGGGAAAAACACTTGAAGGTCTTCTTCGTACATTGGATACGCTCCCTGAGTCTATACGGGGACAGGTTCGCAATCATGGAGGAGGCCATATGAATCATACAATCTTCTGGAGCACCCTAGGAGCAAATGGAGGGAGCCCCGGAGAACAAACACAACAGCTCCTGGAGCGCAACTTTGGATCATTTAACGAGTTCAAGGAGGCATTTGAACAGGTGGCTCTTGGGGTTTTTGGAAGTGGTTGGGCATGGCTTGCCACAGACAAGGAGAAAAAGCTCCATATCCATGGCCTTCCAAATCAAGACAATCCGCTTATGCATGGAGATATTCCTCTCCTTGGTATTGATGTGTGGGAACATGCGTACTACCTGCGCTATCAGAATAGAAGGCAAGAGTACGTGAAAGCATGGTGGAGCGTGGTGAATTGGGAGGAGGTTGAACGGAGAATTCACCATGACATGGTGTAGGATATTTATTGGCGGATGCGCAAAGGTCGTTTTTTGTGAGAAATGAAATACATGTGGGTAATTTTACTGTACTAACCATGACATTAACAAATGTTAAAAAACTTTTCCTGACTCTTTCTGTCTTTGCAATGGTTCCCGTTGCTGTATTAGCAATAGAAACCGATGTGTCAACACCCGTTTCAAACATTGACGTAATAGAGATTCCAATAAGTATTGATGCCGAAACAGGAGTCTCGGGAAGCGAGCCTGGAATTGAGATGATCCGAGAAAAAGAAGGCATGATGCAGACGCGCGAGGAGGCTCAGAAGATGAGAGAACAGATGTTGCAGGAACAGCGCAAGGAGGTTGAGGCTCGCCAGCTTCAGACAAATGAAGTTCGCGCAATGCAACAAGAGAGAGCAATAGTCCCTATGCAAAACTTCCAAGAGAAGCGTGAGCATCTCTTGCAAGAACAGCAAGAGAAAAAAGAGGAGGTACTTTTGCGAGTGCGGGAGCGAACAACGCAAGCCCGTGAAGATGTGGAGGGTCGCATGGAAATGGCTCGCCAAAAGGCAGCAGAGGTTCTTGATGAGAGAAAAGCCGAACAGGCGGTTCGTCTAAATGAGCAGATCAATAAGCTCAATGAAAATCTCTCTCGTCGCTATTTTGGGCATCTCAACGCATTAGAACTTGTGCTTGAGAAGGTTGAGAGCAGAATTGCTCTGATTGAAGAGGCGAAGGGAACAGATCTTTCCAACGCTCGATTGGTGGTAGAAGAGGCTCGCGATCGAGTTGCGGAAGCAATAGAAGCAATTGCGGTTCAGCAGGCAAAAATCTATGTTGTGGAAATTGAGTCTCTAGAAGGCGCAAGGCAGAGCCACCAGATGGCATTTGCGGAATTGAGGACGGATCATGCGGATCTTCGAGACAGGGTCCTTGGCGCTACAAGGAATCTTATGCGGGGCATAATGTTCCAACTCAAAGCTTCGGTGGAAGAGTAGAAGGAGAATACATGTAACGAATTTACCGACTTATGTCGAAAAATACTCTTATTGTTATTGCAACCATCCTTGGGTTGGCCATTGTATGGGTGCTGGTTTCTACCATAACCCAAGATCGCTCCGGCCTTACGGCTCCTGAGCAGACAGAGCAGGTAGATCAACTTACTCCGGGAGATTCGGAAGAGGAGATTAACCAGGATATGGAAATACTTGAGGAAGACATGATGCGAATGGAAGCTGAAATGAATGAGACGATGTTGCAAATGGAGGCTGAAATGGAGGCCGAGTTTGGAACAGAGTAGGCTTGCATTCTCATAAAAGAAGAACCCCCGTTTCTGCGGGGGCTTCTTTTTTGTACTATCTTTGAATTACAAAATTCGCCACCACGTCATTGCGAGGGCGTTAGCCCGAAGCAATCTAAACTTCGAGCATATACTTTCAGAAGAGACCGCCATAAAATTCTGCTGAATTTTTGGCTCGATCTCAGCGCCGTCGCGCTTGCGAACGTCCTTCTGAAAGCACATGCTCTGCGTTGGTGAGGTATGGTTCAGAATGACAAGACAAAATGCATTCTGTAGCTTAAAGTGTGCTATATAAAACATAATGGAACAAGAAATACAGTGGATACTGCAAGAGAAGTACGGAGGTCGGGAGTGCCCGGAGTTTTTTGCTGATGTGGAGCGTCTTAAAGAAGGAGAGCATGTGGATTACATTATTGGATTTGCTTCCTTTTTGGATTGTCGTATCAATCTAGGTTCTCATCCCCTTATTCCGCGCCCGGAAACCGAGCACTGGACTGAACGGGTTATCTCAAATCTTTTGTCTTTTGATAGTATCTCTGATGTGAAGGAATGCCACTCTTCGGAAAGCTCTCGGAGTTCCGCCAGCATGGTCCCTCGAGCGAACGAAGTGAGTCGAGAGGGTGGCGGAACGAGAGCGCAGACCCCAAAATCTCGCTGGGATTTTGAGGGTCGGTTACCGAGAGTGGCGTTCCAAACATCGGAATGCCAACTGCGTGTACTGGATATCTTTGCGGGATCCGGATGTATTGGCATAGCTATTCTTGCTCATGTTCCGTTTGCAACAGTAGACTTTGCCGAGAAAGAAGAACGGCATCTCAAACAGATAGAAGAAAACGCAAAAGAAAACGGAATTGATCCTGCAAGATTTTGTGTTACGCAATCAGATGTATTTTCCAATATTTCAGAAAGGTACAACCTTATTGTTGCAAATCCGCCATACATTGCTAAATCTCGCAGAGAGGGAGTACAGCAGTCCGTTCTCTTGCAGGAGCCTCATGAAGCTTTGTTTGCGAAAGAAGACGGTCTTGCTTTTATACGCCTGCTCATTAAGAACGCACCCAACTATCTTGAGGTGGGAGGTTCCTTGGTATTTGAGTTTGACGACTGGCAAAAACCCATCATTGAAGAGCTCCTCTCTCATTCGCAATTTTCTTTATGGCAGACACACAAAGATCAATACGGTGCATGGCGCTGGTGCTCCGCTCATTTATGTTGAGAGTTTTCCCTCTCAATGCTACAATTCCTCTATATGAATGTACAACAGTTATTCTCTCATCTACACGAGAAAAAATCCCAACGGAGAAAGGTAAAAGAGGCGGTGCGAAGCGAACTGGAAAATGCTAAAGGGTATGGCGAGGTAAAAGAAAAGCTTGAGCTTCTCTTAAAGCAAAAGCGGGAGATCAAGCAGGAAGTTGCTCGGAAGAATGACGCGCTATTTTCCAAAGAGGAGCGATTGAGTAAAGAAATTACTGAGATTGAAGAACAGCTAAATGGAGCAGCTTTTTCCCAGCTTGTAAAGGGAAAGGATGTGACGGTTCGAGATCTCAAGAATGTTCCGTATGATCCTGTGGTGACGGTGAAATTTAAAAAAGCAGATGAGGGGCTTGGGTGGTAATACTTGTACAATACAACATGGCAAACATATTTGTAACTCGCGCAATTCCTGAGATTGGAGTGAAGCTTCTCACGCAGAAGCGGCACAAGGTTTTGGTAAGTCCTCATGACAGGGTACTCTCAAAAAAGGAGGTGATTGCTATGGGCAAAGGATCGGAAGCCCTACTCTGCCTGCTCACGGACACCATTGACGGAAAGGTGATGGATGGCGTTGGCTCCCAGTTAAAAGTTATTGCCAACTATGCTGTTGGTTTTGATAACATTGATCTAAATGCTGCAAAAGAACGAAACATTATAGTAACAAATACTCCCGGAGTGCTAACTGAGACGGTGGCTGAGCACGCGGTGGCCCTGCTATTTGCTTTGGCTCGTCGCGTTATTGAAGCCGATAGGTTTATCCGAAAAGGAAAGTACAAGGGTTGGGCGCCAATGCTTTTTTTGGGAACTGGTATTGCGGGAAAAACATTGGGAATTGTTGGCATGGGGCGAATAGGGGGAGAGATTGCAAAGCGTATGAATGGAGCCTT
>JAUYJR010000033.1 GCA_030699255.1 bacterium
TGTGCGCATATGTGACAATATACTACGTCTTTCTGTTTGAGTCAATACCCAGCCGCACAATAGGAAGGAGATTCTTCGGCTCAACCCCGCACTCCGAGAGTATACCTTTGCAAGACCGTCAAAATTCTGCTGAACTTTTGCCTTGCGCTTCGCACCGTCGTGCTTCAGGGCTATCTTGCAAAGGCATACTCTCTCCGTTGCAGATAGTGGGAGTCATGCTTTGCTAACGCAGAGCATGTGCTTTCAGAAGGACGTTCGCAAGCGCGACGGCGCTGAGATCGAGCCAAAAATTCAGCAGAATTTTATGGCGGTCTCTTCTGAAGGCATATGCTCGGAGTTGAGGTTGTTTCATTACCGCTCGCAATGACGCGCTATTGTGTAACTGGGTATTGACGCAAACAGAAAGACGTAGTATATTGTCACATATGCGCACATCGACTTCGTTGTGCAGATAAGGGTAATAAGATAGTGTGTATCCGCAGAGCCGGGTTGCACCCGGCATTTTGTTGAATTATATGAAAGCGCTTCTCGGAAGAAAAATAGGAATGACTCAGGTGTTTCAAGAAAACAAGGTTATTCCCGTTACCCTTATTCAGACAGGGCCATGTCGCGTTTTGGAGACAAAGACAAAGGAAAAAGACGGATATCAGGCATTGCAACTTGGTTTTGAGGATATTAAGCGTCCTCGAAAATCTCAAAAAGGAAAAGAAGTTCGTTTCATTAAAGAATTCCGTATGGAAGGAGAGCTGCCCTTACAAGGCAGTATTATTGATAGCTCGGTTTTTCAAGCGGGAGATCTGGTACAAGTATCAAGCGTCTCAAAGGGAAAAGGATTTCAAGGAGGAGTAAAGCGGTGGGGATTTGCAGGGAGAGATGCAACGCACGGCACAAAACATGAAGAGCGCACCCTGGGATCCACAGGATCTCAGCAACCGCAACGAGTTTCAAAGGGAAAGAAAATGCCAGGTCGTATGGGATCAGACAGGGTTACTATTGTTAACCTTAGTGTGGTGCATGTGGACGTAGAGAAGCAGATTCTGGGCCTGAAGGGAGCCGTTCCCGGAGCCCCCGGAACAGTGGTGGAAATTCGTACAAGATAATTATGACAGCAATTCCCGTATACAATTTGGAAGGAAAGGAAGTTCGAACAATTGAGCTTCCTTCTGGCGTATTTGATCTTCCTATGAATGCCGACTTGATTTCTCAAGTTGCAACTATTCAGCGAGCAAACAGAAGGCAGGTTATAGCACACACAAAAGATAGAGGAGATGTTTCGGGAGGAGGAAAGAAGCCATGGAGACAGAAAGGGACCGGTCGAGCAAGACACGGATCCAATAGGTCACCAATTTGGTCAGGCGGAGGAGTAACGTTTGGTCCAACATCAGATCGTGTCTTCTCCCGATCCATAAATCGCAAGATGCGCCGTAAGGCCCTCTTGCTTGTGCTTGCTGAGAAGGCGAGGAGAGGAAACATCTTCTTTTTGGAAAGTCCTTCTCAGGAACGCGTAAAGACAAAAGAGTGGGCGAGGGCAATAAATCTCCTTCCCTCAAAGGGACAGAAGTCTCTCATGGTACTGGATTCGCTAAATCAGGGAATCATTGAGGCTTCTCGAAATCTCTCATATATGGAAACCATCCAGGCAAAAGATCTGAACGTGTTGGATCTTCTGAGATACCCCATTGTTATTATGACACCGGAATCCGTTGAAGTTATACAGAAAACATTTCTTGGAAATTCTTCTACAAAGTAAAAGCTCTATGGCACTCCTTGATTTCCTCAAAAAGAAAAAGCAACAAGAATCTCCCGAACCTCAAGGAGAGGAGCTTTCTAATGGAAAAAAGGGAAAAAAGAAGGAAGCTCGAGAACCCAAGAAAGAAACAGTGAAGAAAGAGAGAAAAGGAAGAGCTGTTTCGTATGCCATGCTCTTGCGCCCTCATGTAACCGAAAAAGCAAGTGTTCTTGCGGGAAGAAATGTCTATGTCTTTCAGGTTTCCGCCAAAGCAACAAAGCTTGAAATTGCAAGTGCGGTACAAGACATCTACGGAGTTCCTGTGCAACAGGTAAATATTGTGAATATTCCCTCAAAGAAAATTCGCGTGGGAAAGAGACAGGGCGTGAAATCGGGGTACAAAAAAGCAATGGTGAGTGTAAAACAGGGCCACCAGATTGACATGACAAGCTCATAGTATGGCAACAAACACCGTATCAAAAAAGAAACCCGAGAAAAGCCTTTTGGTATCCCTGAATAAAACAGGAGGAAGGAACTCAACCGGAAAAATTACCGTACGCCATCGCGGAGGAGGATCCCGCAAACTTTACCGTTTAGTTGATTTTGGCCAGCAAAAGAAGGGAGTGGCGGGAGAAGTTGTTGCAATAGAGTATGATCCGAATCGGAATGCTAATATTATTTTGATGCAATACGAATCGGGGGAAAAGGGATACCTGCTTGCGCCCCATGGCATTCAAGAAGGTGATCGTATTCTTTGTGATGAAGCAGCTCCCATAAACATGGGAAATCGCATGAAGTTGAAAAATATTCCTCAAGGAACCCAGATATACAATATTGAGTTGGAGCGGGATCGAGGCGGCATTGTGGTGCGAGGAGCAGGCACATCGGCAAAACTTTTGGCAATAGAAGAGAAATACGCAACCGTTGAACTCCCCTCATCAGAAGTTCGCAAAATATCAGAAGAATGCTATGCTTCCATCGGTACCATTTCCAATCCGGAGCATCGGTACAAGAAAATCGGAAAGGCGGGAAGGTCTCGTCTTATGGGACGAAGACCGCAGGTAAGAGGATCTGCTATGAATCCGGTAGACCATCCGCATGGAGGAGGAGAAGGAAGATCTCCTATTGGACTTAAACATCCAAAAACTCCATGGGGGAAGCCTGCGCTTGGCGTAAAGACAAGAAGAAAGAAATGGACGGACAAACTGATTTTGCGAAGACGTAAAAAGAAGAAACGGAAATAATATGGCACGAAGCATCAAAAAAGGCCCTGTAGTTGATGAGAGGTTACTCTCTAAATTGCGGGATATCAAGCAGGGAGACAAAACGGTGGTAAAGACGTGGTCTCGGGCGGCAACTATTACTCCGGAGATGATTGGGTTTACCTTTGGCGTATACAACGGCAAGGAGTTTATCTCTGTGAATGTTGGAGAGGAGATGGTGGGGCATAAGCTGGGAGAGTTTTCTCCAACCACAAAATTTGTACGCCACGGAGGAAAGATACAGAAGGAAATTGAAAAGAAGAAATAGCTATGGCACAAACCGTTACCGCTCATCTTCGATACATAAGGTTGGCTCCCCGCAAAGTTAGGCTGGTAGCTGATTTGGTGCGAGGGAAAAAAGTTCCCGAGGCGCGAGTCATTCTCAGAATGATTCCCAAGGGAGCTACTCATTCCTTGGAAAAGCTTCTTGCTTCAGCGGTAGCTTCCGCAACAAATACCTATAGCATAGACGAGTCAAACCTCATTGTTTCAAGTATTACCGTGGGGGAGGGTCCTAAGCTGAAGCGATTCATGCCCCGTATGCGCGGTAGCGCTTCCCCTATTCAGAAGAAGACCTCCCATGTTACCGTTATGCTTCGGGAGATTGAGTCCGGTAAGAAGGTAGTGAAGCAAAAGAAAGAGGCTGGTACAACTATTGAAAAGAAAGATCGAACAGTAAAGCGATCTTCCTCTGCGCGTCCCGAGAGACAGATCAAGAAGTCAGCAGAAGGAGTAAAACAGAAAATGTTTAGAAGAAAAGCGGTAGCCTAGGAATTCATTGTAAAAGCTTTATGGCACACAACGTCCATCCAAAAATATTTCGCGTAAGAGAAACCAAAGACTGGTTGTCTCGCTGGTTTAATCGCAGAAACTACGCAAATCAGCTAAAGGAAGATCACTTGATTCGTTTTTTTCTGGAAAAGCGCCTTAAAGAGGCATCAATTGAACGTGTTGAGATTGAGCGTTCTCCCGGAAAGGTTCAGATTATTATTGCTTCAGCTCGTCCTGGACTTATTATTGGACGAGGGGGATCAGGAGTTGAAACGCTTCGCAAAGATATTCAGCGCATTCTCTTGAAGGAGCGGAAAAACAAAGAACAGAAAAAAGAAGATATTACGCTGGATGTGCGAGAGATTAAAAATCCATGGATTTCCGCCGCCCTAACCGCGCAGTGGATTGCCAGCCAGCTGGAGCGTCGTATGCCTCATCGAAGAACGATCAAACAGGGTTTAATGAAGGTTATGGCGAATAAAGAAATCCTTGGGGCGCGCATAGAAGTGGCGGGACGTCTTGGGGGAGCTGATATTGCGAGGAAAGAACGTGTGGAGGAGGGACGTCTTCCACGCCAAACATTGCGGGCAAATATTGAATATGCGTTGCGGGAAGCATTTACAACATACGGCACCATTGGGGTAAAGGTATGGGTGTACAAGGGAGACATATTTGAAGAAAAAGAACGGAAAGAAGCTTAATATGTTAACACCGAAAAAAGTAAAACAAAGAAAAGTCGCCCAAGGGGCTCCTTCAAAACCCTCGGTTTTGAAAGATTCCAACACGGGGAAACACCCAGTTTCCCCGACCCCCTTCTGATTTTCTGTGTTTTAAAATAAACGCATATGTTAACACCAAAAAAAGTAAAACACAGAAAATGGATGAAGGGGAGAACCCGAGGAATCTCACGGAGAGGAACAACAGTTTCCTTTGGAAGCTTTGGGTTGCAGGCGAGAGAATCAAAGTGGATCTCCGCTCGCCAGCTGGAAGCTTGTCGGCGCGTTATCATTAGATACCTGAGAAAGGGAGGAAAGCTTTGGATTCGGATATTTCCCGACAAACCTATTACAAAGAAGGGAGCTGAAACTCCCATGGGAGGAGGAAAAGGGTCGGTGGATCATTATGTGGTCCCCGTGAAGCCCGGACGTATTGTGTTTGAAATTGAAGGAATTTCGGAGGCTATGGCGCGGGAGGCATTCCGCAAAGCGGCGACAAAGTTGCCAATTAGAGTAAAATTTGTTACAAGAGGTGAGGCTTCCCTATGAACATCAATGATTTTAAAAAAAAGACCGATACTGAACTGAGCGTATTGGCCAAGGAATATCGGGCGCGCCTGGGCCAGTTACGATTTGGAGCGGCTTCAGATAGGACAAAACATGTGACGGAAATACGGAAGATTCGCCGTGATATTGCGCGAGTGGAAACAATACGAAAAGAAAAAAACAGATAGCATATGGAACGAAAGCAACTCACAGGAAAGGTTCTCTCGGACAAAATGGATAAAACCATTGTTGTTGTGGTTGAGCGGGTAAAACAGCACCCAAAGTACTTGCGCAATTACCGGGTGCACGAAAAGTATAAGGCCCATGATGAGAAGAACGAGTATAAAGAAGGAGATACGGTAGTTATTGAGGAGACTAGGCCTCTTTCAAAGGACAAGCGATGGAGGGTAATGAGGAAGATTACAGTATGATCCAGACACAAACACTATTAAAAGTAGCAGACAACTCGGGAGCAAAGCTCATTCAGTGTTTTCGAGTTCTTGGAGGAACTCGCAGGAGGTATGCTCGTATTGGAGATGTGATTGTTGCTGCCGTAAAAGTTGCGGAACCACGGAGGGCGGTAAAAACCCATGAGGTGGTGAGAGCGGTTATTGTTCGACAAAAGTATCCATACCGAAGAGCCGATGGATCATATATTAAGTTTGACGAAAATGCCGCGGTCATTTTGGATAAAGAAAAAGAGCCGAAAGGAGGAAGAATATTTGGTCCTATTCCCCGCGAGATGAAAGAGATGGGATACACAAAAATTGTTGCTTTGGCTCCCGAAGTACTATGAAAACAAACATAAGAAAAGGAGATACCGTACATATTCGCACAGGAAGAGACCTTGGGAGAAAAGGTAAGGTTCTTCAGGTGCTTTCCACCAAAGGGAAGGTTGTGGTGGAGGGCATGAATATTCGAAAGAAGCATGTAAAGGCAAAGCGCGCTCAAGAGAAAGGGCAGACTGTAGAACAACCAACTCCTTTTGATATTTCCAATGTACAATTGTTTTGCGAAAAGTGCTCCCGCGCGGTAAGAATTGGTATTACCAGAGAAGGAGGAAAGCGAGCTAGGGTATGTAAAAAATGTAACACCGCACTATGAACTTGAGAGAACGATATACAACCAGCGTAATCCCGGAGCTCAAAAAGCAATTCGGATACAAAAACACCATGGCGGTCCCTCGCATTGAGAAGGTTGTGTTGAACGCAGGATTTGGGCGTCTAATTGCAAACAAGACTGGCGATGAGGCCCGGAAAATTCTTGAGAGTATCTCAAGGGATTTAGGTATTATTGCGGGACAGCGTCCCGTATTTGCAAAGGCTCGCAAATCAATTGCGGCGTTCAAGCTGAGAGAAGGTTCTTCTATTGGAGCCAAGGTAACGCTGAGGGGTAAGAAGATGGAGGACTTCCTAGAACGACTTATTCATGTTATGCTTCCCCGATCCAGAGATTTCCGGGGCATTGCTCTGAGCTCGGTGGATGGGAGCGGAAATCTTACTATTGGAATTAGAGAGCACATTTCTTTTCCTGAAATAGCCCCCGAGCAATCATATGTCCCTTTTGGCGTTGAAATCACCGTTGTGACAACGGCAACCACAAAAGAAGAGGGGACGGAGCTCCTGCGGAAAATGGGAGTTCCCTTTACAGCATCATAACGACATGGCAAAAACATCACAAATCGCTCGATCAAAGAAAAAGCCCAAATTCAGCTCAAGAAAAGTGAATCGCTGTTTCCGGTGCGGAAGAAAACGGGCATACATGAGAGATTTTGATCTCTGCCGTATTTGTTTTCGAGAAATGGCAAATCAGGGACTGATCCCGGGTATAACAAAATCGTCTTGGTAATTATGACAGACCCTATCTCAGACATGTTGAATCGCATCAAGAATGCTCAGGCCGTAAAGCACGAATCGGTTGAGGTTCCGTTCTCATTGATTAAAATGACTATTGCTCAGATTTTAGAGCAGGAAGGCTTTGTGGTAAGGGCGGAACGGAAAGGGAGAAAATCAAGCCGTTTCTTGGAAGTGTTCTTGAAATACGAGGAAGACGGAGCTCCTTCTATTGCAGGACTTAGGAGGGTTTCAAAGCCGGGACAGCGCATTATGTTACCTATCAAAAATATTCGGCGCCCCAAAGGAGGCAGAGGAATTGCTATTATTTCCACCTCTCTTGGCGTTATGACGGACCAAGAAGCGAGACGCAAAGGAGTTGGAGGAGAAGTAATGTGCGAGATTTGGTAATATATATGTCAAGAATAGGAAAACAATTAATTCCCATAGTGCCCGGTGTAACTGTTGAGCAGGCAGATCGTACGGTTACTATAAAGGGGCCTAAGGGGGAGCTCTCTCATGAAGTGCCCGGAGACCTGACCGTTACAAAGGAAGGAGATTTTCTTCTTGTTGCTCCGCACGAAAAATTTGAGGGAAACCCCTCTTTGCGCGCAAAGGCACTTTGGGGGCTCACCAGAACTCTTCTGGCCAATATGATGCAGGGAGTGGTTGAGGAATACAAAAAAGTGCTGCAGATTGAAGGAGTAGGGTATCGCGCAGCTCTGGATGGAGAGGATCTTACACTCTCTTTGGGATTTAGTCATCCTGTACACATGAAGAAACCGGAAGGAATCTCTTTTTCCATAGAGAAAAACCTCATTACCGTATCGGGTATTCAAAAGCAGCAGGTAGGAGAGGTTGCGGCCCGTATTCGCGCTTGTCGTCCCCCTGAGCCCTATAAAGGGAAGGGTATCCGTTATGCGGGAGAGGTCGTTCGCCGCAAGATTGGCAAGAAAGCTTCAAAGTAATCGTATGAAACAGCAAAAAGAACAATTGCGCGTTCGGCGCCATAGGAGAATTCGCTCAAAGATAAAAGGAACTGCGGATCGTCTTCGTTTGTGTGTGTTTCGATCAAACCAGCATATCTACGCTCAGCTTATTGATGATGCAACCGGACACGTAAAAGCCCATGCTTCCGATCGTTTGCTCAAAGGAAAGGAAAACGAAAAGGGCATGCCCGCGGCTCGGGAAGTAGGGAAGCTGGTTGCTTCTTTGGCAAAAGGCATGGGAGCTGAAGCTGTTGTATTTGATCGAGGAGGATACAAGTACCATGGGCGGGTAAAGGCATTGGCTGAAGGAGCGAGAGAAGAAGGTTTGAAATTTTAACAAGATACCATATGCCATTGCAGCAAAAACAACAATCAGATCGCAGGCCTCCAGCGCAACAGCGACCAAAAGATGAGCACGATCCAAAGCTCATTGATTTGGCGCGTGTATCTCGAGTTACCAAAGGAGGGCGCCACTTCAGCTTTCGAGCCGTTGTGGTAGCGGGAGATCAGAAAGGAAAGGTTGGTGTAGGTGTGGCAAAAGGCAAGGATGTTGCGCAGGCAATGGAGAAGGCCACAAGCCAGGCAAAGAAGAATTTCATCACTGTTCCTCTTTTTGAAGAGACCATTCCTCATGAGGTAGAGGCAAAATCTGGATCTTCTGTTGTTTTACTCAAACCTCAGCAAAAGGGCAGGGGACTTGTTGCGGGAGGACCGGTTCGCATTATTGCGGAAAAAGCGGGTATAAAGAATATTTCGGCAAAATTCATTTCAAGAACCCATAACAAGCTCAATAACGCAATGGCGGTAATTGAGGCCCTTCGGAAATTACGCGCGCGCAAACCACGGCAAGTTTCAGAGAAGAAAGAAGAGGATCAAACAATATAAACTATGCAGCTGCACGAAATTCCATCAAGAACGAAACCCAAAAAGCGCGTAGGTCGCGGGGGAAAGAAAGGAACGTACTCCGGACGAGGCATGAAGGGGCAAAAATCCCGAGCAGGAGCTAACATGCCTCCAATTGTGCGAGAGCTTTTGAAAAGGTATCCTAAAATGCGAGGAAAAGGCGTTCATAAGAAGAGCACGCACAACTCCGTTTCTCAGGAGGTAGTGAATCTACGAGATATTGAAAAGCATTTTGAAGAAGGAGCCTTAGTGAATCCCGAAAATCTCTTAAAGAAAAGATTGGTGAAGAGACGGAACGGAAGAACTCCTCGGGTGAAACTCCTCTCGTTGGGTGAGGTGACAAAAGCTTTCACCGTTGAGAACTGCGATGTGTCCGCTCAGGCCAAAGCAAAGATTTTGGCGGCGAAAGGGCAGGTTGTCTTAAACGAAAAAGAAGATCAGCAAACAAACACCTAATGTCCTGGGTACAATCTCTTATCCAAGTGTTCAAGGCTCCCGACCTTAGAAAGAAGGTGCTGTTTGTGTTATGGATTTTTGTTGTATTCCGCGTGATGGCAAATGTTCCGGTGGCTGTCATTGACAAACAGGCTCTGCAAGAATTTTTTGGAAGTTTTCAAGTACTTGGTCTCCTAAATGTGTTCACGGGAGGGGCAATGGATACGTTCTCTATTATCATGCTTGGGCTTGGTCCATATATTACGGCCACTATTGTGATGCAATTGCTTACCATGATTTTTCCCGCCCTGGAACGTTTATATAAAGAGGAAGGGGAGATAGGTCGCAAGAAATTTAATCAGTATGGGCGCCTCCTGACGATTCCCTTTGCGATTCTGCAAGGGTATGGCTTTCTCTCGTTTCTTCGGGGGGGAGGAATGATCTCCCACCTTACATCTTTTGACTACTTTATGGCAATTGCCATGATTACGGCAGGGACAGTTCTTCTTATGTGGTTAGGAGAACTCATCTCTGAGCAAGGCATTGGAAACGGCGTGTCTCTCCTGATTTTTGCCGGGATTGTTGCTTCTTTTCCCACGCAAATCGGGCAGATGGTAGCTCAAGCCCAGGCTTCGCCTGAGCTCTTACCAAACATTATCCTCTTTTTTGTGATGGCTATTCTCATTATTGCCGCGGTATCGTTCTTTACGGAAGCTAAGCGGAATATTCCAGTTTCGTACGCAAAACGCGTAAGGGGAAATAAGATGTATGGAGGAGTTTCTACATATCTTCCATTGAGCATGAATCCTGCCGGAGTCATTCCCATTATTTTTGCGCTTTCTCTCTTGACGTTTCCTGCCATGATCGCGCAGTTTATGAGCTCAAGAGAAGGTATTGCGGGAACTATTGCAAGATCAATAGGAGGAGCTTTGGAAAACCTCTGGATCTATGGAACTCTCCTCTTTATTCTTGTTGTTGCCTTTACATATTTTTATACGGCGGTGACGTTTGATCCCAAGTCCATTTCCACAAATTTGCAGAAAATGGGAGGCTTTATTCCGGGCGTGCGTCCGGGAGCAATGACTGCTGATTTTTTGGTAAAGATTCTTAATAGAATTCTCATGGTAGGAGCAACATTTCTTGGCCTTATTGCCGTCTTGCCCTCTATTATTCAACAGGTTACCCGAGTGGAAACGTTTGAATTTCTCATTGGAGGAACAGCAACCCTGATTATGGTGAGCGTAGCACTGGAAACGATGCGCCAGATCCGCTCGCAGTTGCAAATGCGAGAGTACGAAACATTCTAAACTAGGTCATCATTGCGAGCCTCGAGTTTGGCGAGGGGCGTGGTAATCTCCTCCTTCTTGTCATCCTGAGTGGAACGAAGGATTTGTTTCTCTGATGAGATTCTTCACTAACGTTCAGAATGACAGAGTGGGAGTTATACCTTGCTAACGCAGAGCATGTGCTTTCAGAAGGACGTTCGCAAGCGCGACGGCGCTGAGATCGAGCCAAAAATTCAGCAGAGTTTTATGGCGGTCTCTTCTGAAAGCGTATGCTCGGAGTTTTCCAAGCACAATTGAGCTATCCTCCCACAAACCCATGGCTCTGTTGTCGCCATAGATCATAATAAAGGCCCTTTTCCTCAAGGAGTTCTTTGTGACTCCCCTGTTCTCTGATAGTGCCGTTATCAAATACAATGATCCGATCCAT
>JAUYJR010000034.1 GCA_030699255.1 bacterium
GTAATGCTGGCCCAGTATGGTGCCGTTTGCGTCTTCAATATGAATGGGAAAACTTGCTTCAAAGTACCACGTACCGCGAGCTTCTCCTTCTATATGGAGAGGGCTTGCCACAATCTTGTTGGATTGTGGAATAGAGAGACGGATCATGTTATCTGGCAATCCCCCATTATTGTCCAGGGGTGTAGCTCCATAATAGGTCCAGACCAGACCCACAAGAAGGGCAACAACAGCGACCGACAGAGCAATACTATATCTTTTTTCCATATGTTTCATATTAAACATCTGGGATACAATGTCAATAATTCTTCTTTTGGTTCTCAATTTACGAATGAAAACACTTGTCTAATGTCGCACAATATTTCCTAACTCTCGGTTAGGTGTGGATATTTGCAAGCCATGGTTATGTCAACTTACTTCCTATTTCTACCGAATCTTTTGCGGGGGTAATGAGTACCCAGCCAATGTCTGCCGTGTTCTTGAATCCCAAAGTTAACACTTCTGAAGCAAAGCTGGCAATGTTTTTTGGCGCAAAGTTCACAACACAGCATACTAGCATATCTTGGAGTTCTTCTTTGGTATGGGCACCGGGGGCCTGCACGCTGGAGGCCTTAATCCCAATCTCCGGCCCAAAGTCAATCTTAAGCTTAAAAGCCGGTTTCTTTGCTTCTGGAAAGTCTTGCACTTCAACTATTCTTCCCACTCGTATATCCACTCTCTCAAAGTCCTTGTAAGTTATTTCCATATTTAGAACTTATTTATCCCTCACATAATTTTTCAAGTGATGGGGAGGTATCAGTCCGGTACCTCACTCAGTTCCAATACGTTACCGAGGTGCCTGGGCGGGCACAATACTATATATTCCTATGGGGAGGTACAATGCTATACCTCCCTGCGTCCCAATTCTGCTTCTATCTCCACCTAACGGCGGAGCAAGGTGCAGAATTGTGCCTGGCTGCCGGGCTTGGACTCGAACCAAGATACTCGCCTCCAAAGGGCGATGTCCTACCATTAGACGACCCGGCAATATGTCTCAGCTATACCACAAAACAAGGATTCTCTCAACTCACAATAACATCAATGTCGCTTAATATTTCCTTGCCCTCGGCAAGGTGTGGATAACTTGCCGAGGGCAAGTTGGAGAGATTAGAATAATTTGAGCAATTAGTTATTAGAAATTTTTTCTGTTCTTCCTAGGGCAGTTTTTCCTCCCCTACTCTACAAATGTCGGCAATGGCAATTTCTAAGGGAAGTTGCAAAATAGAAGCGTACTTCATTTCTTGCTCGGCTCGCGTAAATTTTTCTAGCGCTTCTCTAAGGCGAAGAGCCGGAAATTCCCTTGATTGCTCTAAAGCTTTTTCTTTTTGTTCCGGAGTAAGGTATTCTAATAGTACGCTTTCTTTTAGGTTGGGGTTTACCTGCAAAATCATAAGCGAACGTAAATAAGAAATGAGCTGGCGAACAAATTCAAAAGGATCCATACCCTGCAAAAGATGATTGTCTAGAAGCTCAAGCGCGCCCGCTGCGTTTTCTGTGGCAAGAAGAGATGTTATGTCTTCAAAGAGCTGGTTGTTTATAATCCCCAAAAGCTCTTGCACGGTTTCTGTTTCTATACTCCCCTCTTCTTTGTTTCCAAGGTGATAGGTAAGAATACGCTCCAAGAGAGTTTCGGCGTCACGAAACGATCCTCCCGATCTTGTGGCGATCAAATGCAGGGCGCTGGGATTTGCTTTTGCTTTTTCTTTTTTGAGTATCTGAGTAAGTCGAGAGACAATGTCTGCTACGGGAATTTTGCGAAAGTCAAATCGCTGGCATCTGGAGAGAATAGTAGGAATCATCTTGTGCACCTCTGTGGTGGCTAAAATAAACATGGTTCGCGGAGGTGGCTCTTCTAATGTTTTTAAGAGAGCATTTGCGGCTTCTTTGGTGAGCTGGTGGGCTTCGTCAATAATAAATACTCGTTCTTTTAGGCTGGTGGGAGCAAATCGTATACTTTCTTTCAGATCTCGCATTTCATCTATACCTCGATTAGAGGCGGCATCAATCTCAATAACATCAACCGTTTTGTTTTCTTTTATCTCTCGGCAAAAATCGCACGCGTCACATGGATCTCCGTCTTGAAGATTGCTACAGTTTGCGGCTTTTGCCACAATGCGAGCAATGGTGGTTTTTCCGCTTCCTCTTGGCCCGGCAAAGAGGTAGGCGTGAGAAAGCAGGTTGGATTTTGCCGCGTGCCGAAGAGTGGCCACAATGTGCTCTTGCCCCACAACCTCCGTGAAGTTGCTTGGGCGGTATTTTCGGTACAGAACAATATTACTCATGGCGCAATTATAGCAAAAAACCCCTCATTATGCTATATTCCACACAAGATACCTACCTCCTTGGCTTAGCCAAGGTGTGGATAACTTGGCTAAGCCAAGGAATAAATATAACGATACTATTATGATTGATCTGCTGTTGTACGATACATATACCCGCGAAAAACGCGCCTTTACTCCTTTGCAAAAAGGGAAGGTTGGTGTTTATACGTGCGGACCCACGGTGTACGACTATCCCCATATTGGCAATATGCGCTCGTATGTATTTTCGGATATTTTAAGGCGTGTTCTTGAGTACAACAAATTTGACGTAACTCAGGTTATAAACATTACCGACGTAGGTCACCTTACTTCTGATCAAGACGAAGGAGAAGACAAGATGGAGGTGGGGGCTAGAAAAATCGGGAAGTCATCCTGGGAAGTAGCAAAGTTCTTTACAGAGATTTTTCAGCGTTACTTGGAAATGTTGAATATTCTTCCGTCTCACATACTTTGCCGCGCCACAGACCATATTAAAGAACAGATTGAGCTCATCAATACATTGGAAGTATTGGGATACACATATAAAACAAGTGATGGTATTTACTACAACACCTCAAAGTTTCCAGAATATGGCGAATTAGCTCGCCTGGACGAAAAAGGATTGCGCCCGGGAGCAAGAGTTGCGGTGAGTGAAGAAAAGAAAAATCCCACGGATTTTGCTCTTTGGAAGTTCTCTCCCGGGGGAATAAAGCGCCAAATGGAGTGGGAAAGCCCTTGGGGCATTGGCTTTCCGGGCTGGCACATTGAATGTTCTGCCATGGCAATGCGTTATCTTGGAGAAACGCTTGATATTCATACGGGAGGCACCGACCATATTCCCGTGCATCATACAAATGAAATAGCGCAATCAGAAGCCGTAACAAAAAAACAGTTTGTTCAATTTTGGATGCACAATGCCCACCTGTTGGTGGAGGGAGAAAAAATGTCCAAGTCTTTGGGTAACATCTTTACTATAGACAACCTGGTGGAACGAAATACTGATCCCCTCTCGTTTCGATACCTGCTTTTGGGAGCTCGTTATCGAACGGAGATGAACTTTACCTGGGAAGCGTTATCGGGAGCTCAAGAAGCGCTCTTTGCTTTGCGAAGCCGTATGCAAGAGTGGACTGGGGAAGGAGTTGTGAATGAAGAAGCAGAAGAAAAATTTCACATGGCAATTAACGACGACCTTAATACTCCCGCAGCTCTTGCGGTGGTATGGGAAGTAGTACATTCTTCCAACATTAGTGAAGCAGACAAAAAAGCAACCATCCTGATGTTTGATCAAGTCTTTGGCCTGAATCTTGGTAAGAGCCAAGAACGAGAAGATGCCCCTCAAGAAATACAAGATCTTGTGGAGTTGCGAGAGCAATATCGCATTGCAAAAGAGTGGCAGAAGGCAGATCAGGCGCGAGAACAAATAGAAAAGTTGGGCTGGGACGTACAAGATGCTCAAGACGGCCCCCGTCTTACAAAGAAAAAATGAAAAGACGTCTTTGGGACGTCTTTTCGGTTCACAAAGAGGATGGTATGGCTACGTGTCCTTTCTCTTGCAGAAAAATTGCAAGGGGACGGGCTGGTAGTCAGGATGGCGCAGACGAGTAAGCGCCATGTGCATCCTTCTTGTGACCCTCTGATGGGTCACCCCCTGCTTCTTTGAGATTTTTTTCAAGCTACACGGCATAGGGCCATAAAACTCCTCAATGACCACTCGGAGTTCATAGCCAGAAGCAATATGCAAAGCAACGTGCTCTTCTACTTGTGACTGCTGAAGCGCGTTAAGCGCTTCGTGGATCGCTTTCTGCAGGGTCCACACCTCTCCTTGAAATACAATTTTTTGGAAAACATCCCTCTCTTTTAACCATGGGATCTCAAGAATGCTTCCCAAAAGATCAACACATCTCACGTTGCTCCCTCCCTTTCTAACCAAAGTTATACTACCTTCATTAATTTTGTCAATATTGCCTCTGCCACCCATCATGCTATGATAGCTAATCATGGCAGACCGTCTTCCCCCTCAAAGTATTGAGTCAGAAATGTCCCTTTTGGGCTCTCTTATGCTGGACAAAGATGCCATTATAAAAGTGGTGGATTTTTTGTTGCCTCAAGACTTCTATAAAAAAACGCACAAAACAATATACAATGCCGTACTAGACCTCTTCCAGAAAGGAGAGCCGATTGATCTTCTCTCGGTCTCA
>JAUYJR010000035.1 GCA_030699255.1 bacterium
GGAACGGAAAAAAATTGAGACACCTTTCATGTTTTATTGTTTTGAGTCATATTTGTCATTCTAAGGCGACAGCAGAAGAATCTCAATCCATTGTGCTCTCACACTTGCAACTCCGAGAGTATACCTTTGCAAGACCGTCAAAATTCTGCTGAATTTTTGCCTTGTCATCCTGAGTGGAACGAAGGATCTGTTTCTCTGATGAGATTCTTCGCTAACGCTCAGAATGACAGAGTGGGAGTTATGCTTTGTTAACGTAGAGCATGTGCTTTCAGAAGGACGTTCGCAAGCGCGACGGCGCTGAGATCGAGCCAAAAATTCAGCAGAATTTTATGGCAGTCTCTTCTGAAAGTATATGCTCGGAGTTTAGATTGCTTCGGGCTAACGCCCTCGCAATGACGGTGGTGGGATATTGCGTTTCAAGCTAGAATCCAAGGCTCTCAGTTGACTTTTCCCGTTTTTTCAGCTAAATTAAGCGCAATGAAAGAAGTCTCTCCTCTTTTTCCTCAGGCACATCATATCCACATTTCTCTCCCTTCGCAAGCTTCGGAAAGCGAACTCCGAGACGCCTGTATTCTCTTGTTGGCTCTCAAAAAACAAGGGAAGCATGTAACAGTAGAGGATACAGATATAACAAAGACCATACTTCCTTCCCACATACTCCTGCCAACTCCTCACGTTCCCGCAAATACACAGGAAAAGGATGTGGGAAAGATGTTTCTTGTGTCCCTCAAAGGACTTGCCCCCTGGATCTCAAAAATCCACTATGAAAAAACAGAAGACGATCTCAAGCTCTACTTTACGCTTCGAGATTCTGAGGCATCAGATCGATTACGAGACGGGAGACCCGCAATTGAGGTTCTTCCTCTCTCCTCCCCTCCCTCCATCTCACAAGATCAAAAAGTAATGATCGCGCAAACATCAGAGCTTCCGCAAATTCTTGCCTCACTTTCTCTGCAAGACCAAGTCTCTTGCAGTATTGCAGGGCACGCTCTTTCCACCATGAAGCGTGTCCACTCGCTTGCTACCGGAATAGTTCCTCGTGAAATCTTCCGTTTGTATGGGGCACAACCGGCAACCCTACAAGAAGCCGCGGGAATGATTCGAGAAGTTCTATCTAAGGCGCCTTTTTGCATCTTTTTTGCCAAACCGGAAAGTTCCATAACTCAGTTCCTCGCATGGAGCATTCCGGAGGCAACTTCTTTGACCATGCCCTTAACTCAAAAGGAGACGCGAGGAGGATGGACGCTTGGTCGCCTCCCAGGAATCACTGAGCAAGAAGCGTACAACTCCTTTCTTAAACAATCTCCATGATTGAACAACCGGCAAAAAAGATTACCGGAGAAATTACTCTCTCTCCAGAAATACAGGAGATTACATCTTCTTTGCACGGAGTAGAAGGCGTTCAGAATCTCCTACAACAAGAACAAGAAGATGGTGATATGACCCGTCAGCTCTCTCTCCTCTTCTCCTCGGCGATTCATCTAGATGCTTCTGATATTCATCTGGAACCCGAAGAAGATGGCATTGCCTTGCGGCTTCGCATTGATGGCATCCTGCAAGACACAGCCAGGCTTTCCTCAGAGAATTTCCAACGACTTCTCTCTCGGATCAAACTCCTTTCCGGACTCAAACTGAACGTAGAGGGAAGACCACAAGACGGCCGGCTCACGCTTCTTTCTCCAGATCCTATTGAAATTCGAGTTGCCACACTTCCTTCCGAGTATGGAGAATCTGTTGTGTTGCGTGTTCTAAATCCAAAGCGGCTTGTCCTCTTGTCGGGATTGGGATTAAGAAAAGACCTAAAAGAACTCTTCCTCAAAGAAATCCGGCGGCCCCACGGCATGATTTTGGTTACCGGTCCCACGGGATCCGGAAAAACAACAACGCTGTATGCCTTTCTCAAAGAAACCCAGAGCACAGAGGCAAAGATTATCACCATTGAAGACCCAATTGAATACCACCTTGAGGGCATTTCCCAAACACAGGCAAACCCGGCGCAAGAATACACATTTGCCTCCGGTCTTCGAGCCATTGTGCGCCAAGACCCCGACGTTATTCTTGTAGGAGAGATGAGAGATGAAGAAACTGTAGAAATCGCATTGCAAGCATCCCTTACCGGACATCTTGTCTTCTCAACTCTTCATGCCAATGACGCTCCCAGCACCATTTCACGCCTCTTGAGCTTAGGTGGTTCTCCAGTAAATATTGCCTCTGCGTTACGTCTTGCCATTGCCCAGCGACTTGTGCGAAAAGTATGTGAAAAATGCACAACAACAACACCTCCAACACAAGAGGAGTTGGAGGTACTAGAAGAAGGACTGAAAACCGTATTGCTTGATCTGAAACCCGTCATAGACAAAACCCTCCGCATCCCAAGAGCGGTTGGTTGCTCCCTGTGTAACAACACGGGATATAAGGGACGTGTTGGAATTTTTGAAGCAATGCAAGGTGGAGAAGAATTGGGAGAGATTATCTTTGCTTCCTCCTCTCCGGCAACCATTCGCGCGTTTGCCATTAAAAAAGGAATGATTCCTCTCTATCAAGATGGACTCCTAAAAGTATTAGAAGGAGTAACTACACTAGAAGAGGTGCGGAGAGTTGCTTCAGAGGAGTAACAAAAAAGCTGAGCGAAAGGCTGGGGACAAACTCCAGTGCTTGGAACTAAAAGTTTAGGATATTTCCGAGGAGAAACCTCGCTAAAAGCCAGGTCATCCGAACTAAGAAACATCCCTCGTCCCCAGTCTTTCATTCAGCTTACCTTCGGGATTATAATATAAAAGAAAATGTTTGTCAAGACCCCCCCAACAGAAGACAGAGAGATTGATAATACCCTTCGCCCTCGCAATTGGGAAGAGTATGTTGGGCAACAGAAGCTAAAGAACAACCTTCGCGTAATTATTGACGCCGCAAAACAGAGAAACGAGTCCCTTGAACACCTCCTCTTTTATGGAGGATCTGGATTAGGAAAGACAACAATCGCGCATGTGATAGCTCATGAGATGGGAGTTGGTATTCGTACGTGCGCGGGACCGGCTCTTGAGAAGGCGGGGGACATTGCTTCCATTCTCTCCAACTTAGAAGAAGGGAGTATTCTCTTTATTGACGAATGCCATCGCGTGAACAAGTCTGTTGTGGAACTCTTGTATTCTGCTATGGAAGATTACACGCTCCACCTTGTTATGGGAAAAGGACCCATGGCGCGAACCATGGAACTTGCACTTCCGCGCTTCTCTCTTATGGGAGCAACCACTCGGCCATCTCTCTTGCCTGCTCCTTTTCGCAACAGGTTTGGAGCAGTGTTTCAACTTGAGTTCTATAACACCAAAGACATGGAGCAGATTATCCGAAGATCTTCATCACTCCTGAATATTGAAATGCTGAAGGAAGCAGAAACAGCAATTGCGGAAAGATCTCGCCAAACTCCTCGTATTGCAAACCGCCTCTTAAAGCGTGTGCGTGATTTTGCCACCACAAAAGGATCTGGTACCATAACGCCGGATATTGCGTCACTTGCATTCTCATCCCTTGGCATTGACGAAATGGGCCTGGAGCAGAGTGATCGCAATATGTTGCTCACTATAATAACGCGCTTTAAGGGTGGGCCGGTTGGTATCCAGGCACTAGCCTCCTCTACTGGAGAAGATGTTGAAACTATTTTGGATGTTACAGAGCCTTATCTCCTGCAAATTGGATTTCTTGAGCGAACCCCCAGAGGAAGAGTGGTAACCAGAAAAGCATATGAGCATCTAAAGATATCGGGAACACAACAGATGATTGCATAGTATATGTCCGGACACAGCCATTGGGCCACCATTAAGAGAAAAAAAGCGGATATGGACGCAAAGAAGAGCAAGGGATTTGCAAAGATTGCTCAGGAGATTTCTGTTGCGGCAAAGCAGGGAGGACAAGATATTCAGGGAAACATTCGCCTGCGCATGGTAATAGATCGGGCAAAAGAACTCAATATGCCAGCCGCAACCATTGAGCGAGCACTAAAAAAAGCGTTGGGACAAGATGCTTCAGAAAACCTTTGGGAAATTCTCTTGGAGGCTCGGGGCCCAGAAGGAGTAGCCCTTCTCATAGAAGGCATTACAAACAACAAGAACAGAACAATTGGAGAAGTTCGTTCTCTCTTGGAGAAAAACGGAGGCAAGATTGTGGAAGAAGGGGCGATGAGATGGCTTTTTGATCTCAAGGGAGTTGTTGTTATCACCCTCTCTTTAGCTTGTAAAAAAGAAGATATTGAGCTGATTGCAATAGAGAAGGGGGCAGAGGACATTCAGGAAGAGGAGGGAACCATGCTTTTTTATTCTTCTCCGGCAAACCTGGAACAAGTTCGCCAAGCCATGCAGGAATGCCAAGCCAAGGTGGAGGCATTATTCCTTGAGTGGGTTCCAAAGGAGCCCATTAGGATTAGTGATGAAATCAATCTCCAAAAACTTGTGGAGATTCTGGAGGATCATGAGGATATTCAGCGCGTATTCACAAATGCTTCCTAATACTTCTGTTATCTTGGGTATTGATCCTGGAACCGCAACCACCGGGTTTGGCGTTATTTGCCAAACAACGGGGTCAAAATTCTCATGCCTTTCCTATGGATGCATTGAAACACCAAAGGGGATGGGAGCAGGAGATAGGCTTCTTATGTTAGAACGCGATCTGCGCCTCCTTCTGAAGAAATGGAAACCAAGAGCGGTTGCTGTTGAGAAGCTCTTCTTTCTAAAAAATCTCAAGACGGCCATGCCTGTGAGCGAGGCAAGAGGAGTAATCCTTCTATCAGCCGCGCGCCATAACATTCCAGTTGTAGAATTTACCCCCCTGCAGATTAAATCCGTTATATCTGGATATGGCAAGGCGGACAAAAAACAGGTACAGCGTATGGTCCAGCAGATTCTGCGCCTCCAAGAGCTCCCAAAGCCCGATGATGCCGCGGATGCCCTTGGAGCGGCCCTGGCATGCGGATTTCTCTCCCCACCTTCCCACCTTGACACAGGGAGAGATTTAAAGTAGAATACGGGGGTTGTAGAGAACATGACGCTCAAAGGTCGTGAACCCCGCACGCACCGTTTGTTACGGGGTAGATATAATTCGACAAATTAAAGCGCACAACTATGATGGAAGAAATTTTCACCCCAATCACCAGCGAAGAGGAAACTCCGGATGTAGAAGATGATGAGGAGAAGACAGAAGAAACTCCCGAAGAAGGAGCCGAACCTACTGAAGATACTCCTACCGAGTAACCTTCGCCTCACAAGACACCAAAACCCCCGCCACCACGGCGGGGGTTTTGCTTTTGGTTGCACATTACCACCTCCTCGTCATTGCGAGGGCGCTAGCTCGAAGCAACCTCAACTCCGAGCATATGCCTTCAGAAGAGACCGCCATAAAATGCTTGCGCTTACGAACGTCCTTCTGAAAGCACATGCTCTGCGTTAACAAAGTATAACTCCCACTATCTGCAACAGAGAGAGTATACCTT
Source organism: bacterium (assembly GCA_030699255.1). Classification (GTDB taxonomy): domain Bacteria; phylum Patescibacteriota; class Minisyncoccia; order Minisyncoccales; family UBA10102; genus JAUYJR01. Next base: position 5,480 of record JAUYJR010000035.1, read on the forward strand.
TGCAAGATGGCCCTGAAGCACGACGGTTTGGGGCAAATCTGGTTTACCCCATAACCTAGTTGATTTCGTAGCCAGATGTATTCGAGGAAGCTCTCGGAGGTGAAGCGAGCTTGGTCCCCTGAGTTTGACGAAGGGGTCGCAAGCCGAGAGCGCAGTATGCGCCTGCCGCAGGAGCAGGCGACATACGGTTCCGAGAATACATCTGGCGAAGAAATCCCCTATTGAGCCACTCGCACAAACAGCCTCTTTCCTTTTTGCACAACCGATCCTTTCTGAACAAAAGAGTCTTCCTTGGCGGTTTTTCCATCAATCTTCACTCCTCCCTGCTCAATAACGCGCTTCGCTTCATTGCGAGAGGTGCAAAGCTTTGACTGCAATAGAAGGTCCATAACCCCAATCTCTTGCTTGGAAATTATTATAGAGGGAATAGTAGAGGGGAGTTCTTTGCTCCTAAAAATCTTCTCAAACTCTTGTTCGGCTCGCCTTGCCTTTTCTTCCCCGTGATAGATTGCGGTAATAACACAAGCAAGATGGGCTTTGAGATCTCGTGGACTAAGTTCGCCAGACATGCGCTCCACATCTTCTGTGGAAATATCCGTGCAAAGCTCAAAATAGTGAGCCATAAGATCATCACGAAGAGACATAAGCTTGCCGTACATTTCCAACGGAGAATCCAGCATATTAACGGTATTGCCGTAGGATTTTGACATTTTGCGTCCATCCAATCCAATAAGCAGAGGGGTTGTGAGAATATATTTCTCTTTCTGATTGTACGCCTCCTGCAGGCGTCTTCCCATGAGCATATTAAATGTTTGGTCCGTTCCACCAATCTCTAGGTCAACATCCATGGCAACGGAGTCGTACCCCTGGAGGAGTGGGTAGAGAAGTTCATGTGTCCATATTTCCCGCCCTTCCTCTATTCGTTGCTGAAACATATCCCGCTCCAAAAGACGAGCAACTGTTACGCGAGAAGCAATCTCTAATACCTCTCCAAGTTTGAGTTTTCCTAGCCAGTCTTCGTTGCGTAAAATCTTTGCTTGAGAGAGATCTAGAATCTTTCCCGCCTGCTTTTTGTAGGTGCTAATATGCTCTTTTATCTCCTTATCTGTAAGCGGCTTTCGCGCCTCATCTTTGCCGGTAGGATCTCCTATGCGCGCCGTAAATGTGCCGAAAAGGAGTATAACCTCATGCCCCAGGTCTTGAAAATGACGGAGCTTACGCAACGGAATGGCATGGCCAAGATGGAGATGCGTTCCTGTGGGGTCCACACCAAAATACACCCTTATCTTGCGCTTTTCCATTAATCGTTCTAACCCCTCTTGAGAAGGAAGTATTTCTTTCACTTGGAGAGAAAGTGTTTTTGCTATTACGTTGTTGGGCTTCATGAAGACAGAATTCTCCTGAGTTTGCGAGTTATTGTATATATCGTATAGGAGAAGGCGCTTAATGGCAATTCTCCTCCCTTAGGATACACAACGTCTAATCCACCAAATCTCTTCTTAAAAGCACTTGTCCCAGGATACTTTCTCTCATCAATACCCCAGAAATCATACACCGAGCACCCTTTCTCTTTTGCTCGTCGGATAATTTCAGCCTGCAGAAGATGAGGGGCCAAGAGGCTTCTAGAATCATGATCCGATGCCGCATGAAGGAGTGTTGCCCGAGAGAAAGCAAATATAACAATAGCTACAGCAATAACTTGACCACCTTTTTTTGCAAGAAAAAGCTCCGTGCAAACATCTCTCCCCTGTATCTCGCAAAGTTTTTTATAGTAGTCTTCCCGATGAGAATGAAACCCCTGTCTTCCTGTTGTTTTCTTCATAAGACAGAAAAACGAGGGATTGTACGAGGCACTTGAAGAAACTTCCACTCCTTTTTTTTGAGCTACCGCAATACTGTACCGCGTGTTCTTGTGGAACCCCGCGGTAATTTCTTCAAGAGACGGGGAGAGGTTTAGTACACGCGTACAAGAAGGCTGAGTTCGTTTTGTGAGAACCTTCCATGCTTTTTCTTTTGGAAGCTCTTTTGTGGGCTCTATTCTCAAAAAAACATCTCCAGCTTCTTTTCCCACAAGAGAAAGATTTTTTACAAGAAGATCTATTGCGTTAGCATACTGTAGTTGAGACAAGTCACTCCTTGCAACGGGCCCCAAGAATACAGATAGATGAGTTCCTAGAGGAAATGTCCATCTGGTTGCGACAGCTTGCATCACCACCTTCTCTGCTTCCAAAATCTGGCAGTACACAACCCCTTTTTCTGTCTTGCGGTGAAACTCTCCCCACTCATACGACTGCAGGAAACTTCCATTATTGTCCCGAGTAAACTCGTTCCACTCCTCTCTGTCAGGATCAATAATGTGGCGCGCTCTCATAGAAGCTCTCTCGCTACGGTAGCATCATCCCATGGCACTTTAGACCCCCGAGGTCCCATAATGTATGGATCCGTTCCTTTCCCGGTAATGAGAACGCAATCTCCCGGCTTGGCATAGGAAAACGCCCGAGCAATTGCCTGCTTGCGGTCCATAATAATCTCCAACTTCTCTTTAGATACTCCTTCTCCCACCTGTTTAACAATTTGCAGGGGATCTTCATCATAGGGGTCTTCATTGGTAAGAATCACTTTATTACAATACTTATCCGCAACTTCCCCCATGAGCTTTCTCTTCCATGAGTCCCTTCCTCCTCCGCAACTCCCAAGCACACAAATTTTTTGCTCCTGCGGGAATGCTTCATAGAGCTTTGTAAGAGAGTCCACAGTGTGAGCATAATCAACAACAACAAGAAATGGAGTTTCCTGAACCAGTTGTGTTCTTCCTGGAATCTCTTGAATCTTCTCTAGGGCGCTCTTGATAACGCCTGGTCCAACCCCCTCCTTTTGAGCAATGGTTGCCGCGGCAAGCGCGTTAGAAATATTAAATTTCCCGGGGAGATGAAGAGTTATACACTCTCCTTTCCAATCAAAGAGGGATCCCGCAATTGTTGTTTCTCGCACTACAACATTATGAAGAGAGAACCAGGTGACACGATTTGGATCCAGTTTAGCAAATCTTGCGCTCTCCCCATCATCTTGATTGAGCACTAGATATCCCTGCTTTGAGGAAGAGAGGAGGGATCTGGCAATAGCAAGTTTCGCCTCCACGTATTTTTTGTACGAACCGTGGGATTCAATGTGTTCGGGAGAAAGATTTGTCACAACCAGGGCGTCCATACCAATAAAGGCGTGTCTGAACTGCCGGGATCCTTCGGAAGTCATTTCAACAACGGCGTATGAACAGTTTTGACGCACCGCATCCCGTAAAAATTTTTGGAGAAAAAATCTGCCCGGCATAGTCATTTTGGAAAGATTTCTAGAAGAATTCTCTCCTATCACAAACCGAATGGTTCCGGCTAGGGCTGTTTGGTGTCCCGCCTCTTTCAGTATGGCGTAGATGATCTCAGCTGTTGTGCTCTTCCCTTTTGTGCCCGTAACCCCTATTACTCGAATGTTCCGAGACGGAAATCTATAGATTAAAGCCCCTAATAGGGCAATCATGTAGTGATAAAGAAGGATACCGGGGGCAAGAATGGTTCGAAGTTTTTTGCTCATAATATGCGTAGACAGAGGGTGAAAGTCGTGATACGCTTGTGATGCAATTAGACATCATAAATCAATCCTCGTCAATTCTTTTACATGCTTAAAATATTCCTAAATTTCATGCTCATTGGGCTTCTTGTAGCTATTCTTGGCGTTGCTTCAATCTTTCTCTACTACGGAAGAGATCTTCCGCGTCCCGAGAAGCTTGGAGATCTCTCCCTTAGCCGCCCAACACGCTTGTACGACAAGACGGGAGAGATTTTATTGTACGAGATGTATGGGGAAAGTAAGCAGGAAATGGTTCTCTTGAAAGATCTTCCAGAACATGTTCCTCAAGCTTTCCTTGCGGCAGAAGACGCGGGGTTTTACCGTCACTTCGGATTTGATGTGCGAGGCTTTGGGAGAGCGATCCTTACAAATATTCGTCTTCAAAGCGCCGCACAGGGGGGTTCAACTATTACTCAGCAACTTGCAAGATCTGCTTTTTTGAGTAGGGAGCGGACACTTGCAAGAAAAGTAAAGGAATTAATCCTAACTCTGGATCTGGAGCAAAGGTATAGCAAGGACGAGATTCTTGAGGCATATCTCAACTTTGTGCCCATGGGGGCAAATGCCTTTGGAATAGGTACAGCCTCATATCTCTATTTTAATAAGCCGGCTTCCGAGCTTGCGCTAGAGGAGGCGGCCGTTCTTGCCGCCCTCATTAGAGCCCCAAGTAGGCTCTCTCCATTTGGAGAACACACCGAACAGCTTCTCAATATAAAGGACTACATTATCAATCGCATGGTAAAAGAAGGATATGTCTTAAAAGAAGAAGCGGAGGAAGCAAAAAAGAGAGAGGTTGTGTTTGCTCAGTCCATGGACAATATTCGAGCTCCTCATTTTGTTATGCACGTTGTCCAAGAACTTGTGTCTCTTTATGGAGAAGATTTCTTACGAGAGCAGAGCTTAAAGGTTGTAACCACATTGGATTGGGAAATCCAGCAACACGCGGAGTCTGTTGTTTATGGCATGGCAGAACGAAACGCCCTGTTTAACGCAAATAATGCGGCTCTTGTTGCAATTAGTCCGACTACTGGAGAAATTCTCGCAATGGTAGGGTCAACAAATTGGTTTGGAGAGCCATATCCTGCAAATTGTGTTTCGGGAAAGACATGCCTCTTTGATCCAAAGCTCAATGCTGCAACGTACCATACAGGAAGACAGCCGGGGTCCGCATTTAAGCCGTTTGTATACGCAACCGCCTTTAAAAAGGGACTTAGTGACACAGCTATTATTGAGGATGTAGAAACTGATTTTGGAATATGGGGGGGAGAGCGGTATGTTCCTCAAAACTTTGACGGACTCTTTCGTGGTCCCGTAACCATTCGGGAAGCCTTGGCGCAGTCGCTCAATATCCCCGCAATTAAAGTTCTGCTTGATTTTGCAGGCATTCAAGACAGCATACAAACTGCCCAAGATCTTGGTATAACAACACTCACCCAACCTCTCTCTCACTACGGCCCTTCTCTTGTTCTTGGAGGCGGAGAAGTTCGACTAATCGATATTACATCTGCCTATGGGGTATTTGCAAACGGCGGAAGAAGAACTATTCCTTTTGCTATCTCTTCTATTACAACCGCCTCAGAGAGAGAGGTGTTCCGACGCACACCTTCCTCGGTTCCTGTCATCTCATCCTCTGTCACAGAACTCATCACGAGTATTCTCTCGGATAATACGGCAAGAGCTCCAATGTTTGGAGCAAACTCACTTCTCAATATCCCCGGTGTTGCTGTGAAGACAGGGACTACACAAGGGTTTCGGGATGGATGGACAATTGGATATAATAGAGATATTGTTGCCGGCGTCTGGGTGGGAAACAACAACAATGAACCTATGAGTTCCGCCTCCTCCACAACTGTTGCGGTGCCTATTTGGAGTGCGTTTATGAGAGAGGCAGTTTCCCTTATTAAGCACTAGGCGCGCAGGGGAGCAACAAGATAGAAGAAGTCGCTTTTTCCGGCGGGACGGAGAAGTGTGGGACCCTCCTCGCTACTACAGAGCATATCCACATGTTCTGTTTTTATTTGAGACAATCCATCTGCAAAAAATTTCCAGTTAAATGAGATCCGCAGTTCCTCGCCCTCTCCCTCTCCGCGAAGCCGAGAGGAGCTTTCTCCTGTTTCAGTATTCTGAGCAAAAATTGAGACATCTCCTTTTTTGGGACGAATAATAAAGCGCACCTCATTTGATTTCCCCGCAAATATTCCGGCCGCTCGAAGGTGAGAGAGAAGCTCTTCTCGAGACATTCTAAGGGACACCTTCCCCGAAGAGGGTATATGGTTCTGATATGCTGGGAATTCTCCCTCCATAACACGAGACACAAGTTGAATGTGTGGGGCAAGGGGATCACGATCCCGGTTGTACTCGCACATTATTTGAGTTGGAGATAGGTGTAAGAGAACATTTCCTTCACGATCTCCAAAAAGGGAAACGATTTCTTTTGCGGCTCTTTGGGGAATTATAAACGAGGTTTCTTCTGTCTGTTTTTCTGATAGAAATATAGTCTTCTCAGCTAGTCTAAAAATATCTGTTGCCGCAAGGCGCAGCTCTTGTCCCGCAAAAGAAAAATGAACGCCTGAAAGCTCGGGCCGCGCCTGCATGGTTCCTGAAAATCCCACAACCTGACTTATCCCCTCGCACAAATCTCTTGCCACCAGAGTTATTGTACCTCCTCCCGTCTTCAATGATGGAATAATAGGAAACTCTTCCGAAGAAAGTGTTTTGAGCTTTGTTTCAAAATCCTTACTCTTTACCAATAGATGCTCTCCTTTTGTTTCTAAAGAAACCCCATCCCCTGAAATAGTTGAGACAAAAGAAGAGAGTGATTTTGCGGGAATAGCTACCCCTCCTTCTTCTTGTGTATCTGCCAACATCCGATACCGAACTCCAATTTCAAGATCTGTTCCAATAATTTCCAGAGAGTTCTTTTTTGCGTCCACAAGAATACTTGAGAGGATTGGGAGAGATGAAGATTTTGCCGTTGCTCTTTCGGCAATAGATACTCCTTCTTTCAGTCTATGTTTTTGAACTTCAGTAATCATAGTGTATTTTTTATAAATATATTTATTTTTTCTTTATTATTATGTTTGGGGAAAAGAGTAAAATAAGAAGAAAATAGGAGTGTGTGTATTGGTGGATGAGAGAGGAAGGGTTTGGGGAAAAAACCAGTGACAAAAATATTGCAGGTATTCCCCATATTATCCACCATATATCCTCTGTCTTATTAAGGAAATTTCATCAAGAAACATTTCGGATTCCTGAACTTCTTTTGATACGCGATCATACGCATACATTGCCGTGGTATGATCTCTTCCGCCAAACTTTTTCCCAATAAAAGGGAAGGAGCTCTTAAGTTCTTGCCGAAACAAGTACATAGCAACCTGGCGAGGACGCACAATTTCTCGTTTTCTTGAAGAAGCAACAATATCTTTTTCTTTTATATCATAAAACTCAGACACTGCCTCAATAATTTTCTTGGGAGTGACCATCTTGTTTGGATTATGAATAACGCTCTTGAGCATGGATTTAATATCCTGCAAGGACGGCTCTCTATTGTGGAGGCGCCAGAAGGCAATAATCCTATTGAGTGCCCCCTCAAGCTCTCGGACGTTTCGGTGAATATTTGAGGCAATGTACTCGCAAATTTCATCAGAAATAGGAGACTCCCTCTCTTGTGTTTTTATCTTAAGAATAGCCATTCTGGTCTCAAAGTCGGGAAGGGAGATATCTGCAATCATTCCTCCTTCAAAACGCGACCGCAGGCGTTCTTCTAATGACGGAATGGCTTTTGGTGGCCGGTCAGAGGAGAAGATAACCTGCTTTCCCTTCTCATGCAAGGCATTAAATGTGTGAAAGAGCTCCTCCTGGGTTTTGTCTTTTCCCGCAAGGAATTGGATGTCGTCAATAATGAGAATATCAACGTCTCTATAGAGTGCTCGAAACGCGTTTATTGTGTGATTGCGAATACCCGTGACAACTTCTGATGTGAAGCGTTCGGAGGAGATATAGCGAATCTTCTTTTCGGGAGCCTCTTGGCTGATCTGATTCCCTGTTGCCTGTAAGAGATGTGTTTTTCCAAGGCCCACTCCTCCATACACAAATAGTGGGTTATAGACTGTTCCGGGATTTTGCACAACCGCCCATGCCGCAGCGTGGGCAAGCTCGTTGAAAGGGCCTACAATAAAGTTATCAAACACATACCTGGGGTTGAGATTTGTTATTCTATGGGTACTTACTCCCTGGAGTTCAAGCTGGTCTGAAGCTGGAGCCGGAGGAGAGAGCTCTTTCTTTACAGGGGCAGATCTCTCTACTGTATAAGATGCATCTCTAATTGATTCATCAATAGATCGCAAGATTTGAAGAATTGTTTTGTGGTATTTGTTTTCCAACCACTCTTTAGAAAAGTTGTTTGGAACAGATATGGTAACTATTCCATCATTTTTAGCAAGAACGTAAGTGTTTTTGAGCCATGTAGCAAAGTTTGCGGGAGATATTTTAAATTGCAGTTGCGAAAGAACCGTCTGCCAAAGCTCTTCTTTTGTCATGGTTTCTGAGAGAGGTTACGCGGAAAGCTTATGGGAGGAGTATAGCATATATGGCAAAGATGTGGAAAATAGGGGGAAACCTAATGTATCTGTGCAAAACATGTGGAAAACAAGTGAGTAGCATAGGGTTCTGAATTACGAAATTAACCACACTCGTCATTGCCAGCTCCATGAAGAATCTCAACTTCGAGCATATGCCTTCAGAAGAGACCGCCATAAAATTCTGCTGAATTTTTGGCTCGATCTCAGCGCCGTCGCGCTTGCGAACGTCCTTCTGAAAGCACATGCTCTGCGTTAACAAAGCATGACTTCCTCACTTACAACGAAGAGAGTATGCCTT
>JAUYJR010000053.1 GCA_030699255.1 bacterium
TGGAGGAGTGATTGTTTCTCAACTTGCTTCCTTGCAAATTATACATCACGGATTTTACCGGGCGCTCGCGCAAGGACAACAACAGAAGAACTCGTTTCAGATGGGGGAGCGAGGCAATATATACGCGCAAGACAAGCAGGGGAGATTAGTTACCTTGGCAACAACACATGATGTTGCTTTTCTTTTTGCCTCCCCCCCAGACGTGCAAAACCCAGAAGAAACAGCAACGCAAGTTAGTGAGATCATGGGAAGAAGTCAAGAAGAGATTCTTTCTCTTCTCCAACAACCAAACAGCCTTTTCTCTCTCATCACTCGAAGTCTCACATTGGAACAAGAAGAAGCAATTCAAAGCCTGAATCTTCCTGGTATTCATGTTGGGAAGGAAACAAAACGACTCTATCCTCAACTGTCTCTTGCCTCCCATATTCTTGGATTCACAAATCAAGACGGAGTAGGGCAGTATGGATTAGAAGCTCACTACCAAGACATTCTGCAAGGCAGAGAAGAGCTGTTGGATGTGACTCGGAGCCCTGCCAGATACCTCAGGTCGGCATTTTCTGTTGCCCCGAAAAAAGGAGCCTCCATGGTTTTAACCATTGATGCAGGCATCCAATCTTTTATAGAAGCTGTTTTGGACCAGTCGGTTGCGAATTTAAACGCAAAAGAAGGTAGCATTATTGTAATGGATCCTTTTACCGGAAAGATTCTTGCGCTTGCCGTTTCTCCACGATTTAATCCCAACGAATACGCACAGGTATCTGACTTCTCTCTTTTTATAAACCCCACCATACAAAACCTCTATGAGCCGGGCTCTGTCATGAAGGCGTTCACCATGGCAGCAGCCATTGACAAAGGAGCTATCTCTCCCGATACCACCTACCGAGACACAGGGAACGTTCGCATTGGAGGAAGAACAATCTCCAACTTTGACAAGCGCTCTTTTGGGGAGCAAAACATGAGAGAGGTGCTCCGCTTTTCCATTAATACCGGGGCCGTGTTTGCCCAACAGCAGCTTGGAAACGCGGCGTTTTTGGAGTACATGGAACGATTCGGCGTATTTGAGCGAACAGGCATTGATCTTGCGGGAGAGACCTTCTCTCAAAATACCGAATTTAAAAAGGGGTACGAGATTAATTTTGCAACGGCCTCCTTTGGACAGGGAGTTGACATGACAGCTATGCAGGTGGCGCGCATGTATAGTGTTTTTGCAAATGGAGGATTTTTGGTACAGCCCTATGTAGTAGAAAAGATTATTCAAAACGGAAAAGAGGAACTCGTCAAACGCCAAACAACTACTCATGCCGTTCTTTCCCCAAGAGCAAGCGTTCAAATTACCCAAATGTTGGAGCATTCGGTTGGAATGCGCGCGCGCATTCTGGGATATAAACTCGCAGGGAAAACCGGAACCTCTCAAATTGCATGGTCGGCTCTTGGAGTTCAAAGATCCGGATATTCTGACCAGACAATACAATCATACGTGGGGTACGGGCCAACATCAAACCCGCAGTTTGTTGTCTTTGTTTCTCTCGTAAATCCCCAAACAAGAACCGCGGAACACTCCGCGGCCCCCTTGTTTCGCGAAATAGCACAGTATATTCTTGACTACTACGAAATTCCTCCGGACGCTGACTAAGCCTTTTCAAAAGTGAGAAGATGAGGTAGTATTGGGTTGGCTTTCAATACACCCGGGGTGATTTTTAACGGCTCCGCGGGAGTGAAGCAGTTTAGAATGCACCCTGGGCATTTTCAAACGCTCACCACGGAGGGTTCGCTAAAGTGCCCGCGCAAGTAAAGCAGTTTACTTGCGCCCCACCAAAGCCAAGCAGTTGGCTTTGGTCCCATCGTCTAGTGGCCTAGGACGCCAGGTTCTCATCCTGGTAACACGGGTTCGACTCCCGTTGGGACCGCCAATGATAAAAAGAATTATCAAACGACTACTACCAGCACAACTGATTCTTCTATACCATTACGCCATGGCAGTGCTGGCCAACCTGCTTTACGGTTTTCCTTCCAGAAAGATGGTTATTATTGGGGTAACCGGAACGAAAGGAAAGACCTCAACCGTAAACTTTATCTGGTCCTGCTTGATGGCAGGAGGAAATAAGACGGGAATCATCAGTACGGCAAATATTCGCATCAACAAACAAGAGCGCCTCAACGAGTACCATATGACCATGCCGGGTCCCTTTGTTCTTCAAAAGTTCATGGCGCGCATGGTCAAAGACGGCTGCACACACTGCATTATTGAAACCACATCTGAAGGCATTCAGCAACACCGCCATGTTGGTATATACTACGACATTGCCGTCTTCACAAATCTCTTTCCGGAACACCTCCAGGCTCACGGCGGGAGCTTTGAAGCATACCAGCAGATGAAGGGAAGAATGTTTACCATGCTCTTCTCTCATAAAAAACACATTAATGGAAAACCGGTTAAGAAAGTTATCATTGCGAACAGAGACAGCGAGCACGCGGATTATTTCTTAAGCTTTCCCGCAGACAAGCACATTACGTTTGGAGTTCGCAATAAGGCAAACTTTTTTGCGCATACCATAGAAGAAACAACTTTAGGCGTCAACTTTATGATAGGGGAAGCGGCGTTCAGCATTGGCATTCTGGGCGCTTTTAACGTTTCCAATGCGCTACCAGCCATTATTATTGCTCATTATATTGGAACGGATGATAACACCATTGCGCGCGGACTTGCCAATCTAACAACCATTCCGGGACGTATGGAAAAGATCAGCGGGGGACAGAATTTTACCGTTATTGTTGATTACGCGCAT
>JAUYJR010000062.1 GCA_030699255.1 bacterium
GTAATCTCCCCCGCAAGATCCCGTGGTTTGAGGATCCATTGGAAAATCAGGAAAAGATTTCTCCAAGTTGGTCTTTACCGCTGCTGGCACTTCTCCTCCCAGCTCGGCTGCCGCTTCCGGATATTTGCCATTGTCTCGGTAATACAATTCCATGGCGGTTCCAACGCCCCGAACTTCCGCCTGTCGCTTGGTGTCTCTTGCGTCTGCCTGAATTCCTCGGAATGATACCGTCACAATTGTGGCAAGAATACCAATAATGGCAATAACAACAAGCAGTTCAATTAAGGTAAAACCGCTATTACGTGTTTGTTTCATGTGCTGATACATTTGTTCTGTACAAAGTTATGAAGTAACGACCATTTGTTCTCTATACGCACTATGGGTTACAGATAGCAAGAGTGGTCGGAGCAGCTGTTACATGCCTTACTCCGCTCTTGCTTGCAACAAACCAATCGCTAGCGGCAAGATTAGCATAGATACAGTATTTATCTAGGTCCGTAGTGTTTGCAATGACGCAGTATCCTGCGGCTGTCATTTCTCCGCTTGTTGTGCAGGTTGTATTTGCTCCTCCTCCCGGATCTGTGGGGAGGGCAACTCCTCCAATACTGGTAGGGACAAGGAGTCTCCCTGTTGTCCCTGATGGCGATATGCTAGGATATTTGTTTGTTGCTGAATTGTATGCAGTTTCCATGGCCAGAGCGATCTGACGTATATCCGACATACGCTGAGCGTCTCTACCTTTCCCCAACAGACCTCCCCGTAGCAAACCAAGTCCAATAGTGGAAAGAAGCCCAATAATGGCAATAACAACAAGAAGCTCAATTAAGGTAAAACCTTTTTTCTTTGTTTGCGTATTTCCTGTTTGCATTAATGATTTTCTAGTTTCTTAATGTTTTAAACAACCTCGACCTTGAGAAACATGTACAACCTTAGTATACCGCACCTTTCTTTTGTATTGCAAGCCTAGTAGCCGGAAGGAATTTGGTATATTGGCATAATAACAGATACCATGAGTCCCGCAACCGCAACTCCCAAAAACACAATGATGGCAGGCTCCAAAACATTTATAATACTGCTCATCATGCGATCTGTTTCCTGCTGATAGAATCGTACCACATTTGTTAACGTAGAGTCTAGCGTTCCTGACTGCTCACCCACAATAAGCATCTGTGTTACAATGGCGGGAAACTCTTTTGGATGTTTGAGTAACACAGAGCTAATGCGTTCTCCTTTCTGTACCGCCTCCTGTGTTTCCCGGATAATATCTTTGTACACCTCGTTTCCAATAATATCTCCCACAATACCAAGAGCCGGCACAACAGAGATACCTCCTCCAATAAGGGTGGAGAAGTTTTCGGCAAAGCGCGTGAGATACACCATGCGCAAAAAGGGACCAAAGAAGGGCAGTTTGAGAATGATGGTATCAAACGCGCGCTTTCCCTCGCTTGTTTTTATATATGAGACAAGAAACGCAACTCCTCCCCCAATTAAGAGCAAGAGGAGAATTCCCCAAGAGCGCAGAAACGAGGAAAGCCCAATTACAATCTGCGTTGCAAGAGGAAGCTCTTGGCCTGACTGCTCAAGCGTTTCCACCAAGTTGGGAATAACAAATACAATCATCATAACAAAAATCACCACCGCGGTTCCAATAACAAACAAGGGATACGCTAAAGCTCCGCGAACTTTTCCCTGCATTGCATACTCGCGCTCCGAATGATTTGCCAAGTAATCCAGCACTTCTGAAAGCTTTCCCGAAGCCTCTCCGCTCTTTACCATACTCACGTGAAACGAAGAAAAGATGCGGGGATTCTTCTCCATACCACTGGAGAGTGTGGTTCCCGCCTCTACTTCTTCCGACATTTTCACCAGCACGTCACGAAACGTCTCCTTCTCCGCCTGCTCGGAAAGCGTGCGCAAAGAATTCACCAAAGAGACCTGGGCTGCAAACATAATGGAGAGCTGGCGGTAAAACATCATGAGTTCCCGGTGAGAAACCCTGTCAAACAGCCGAATATTACGAGAGAACAGAGGCTGAATTTCTTGAGAATCAAGTACTGTTACCACCAAACCGCTCTGGAGTAAAATATTCGCCGCGGTATCCCGAGAAGACGCCTCCACTGTTCCCGACTGGACCTCTCCCTCTTTGTTTCGAGCTTGATAAGTAAATTTCATGTGCTAGGTAGTAAGAGAGCGAAGCTCTCCAGGATTCTGTGAATATACAAGAGCCCGTTCAAGAGAGATCTCCCGCGCTCGCACCAAATTTGCGAGCGAACGATTGAGAGATATCATGCCAAGTTCAGCCGATGTTTCAATAACAAGAGGGAGTTCGTGCACCTTGCCATCTCGTATTAAAGAGCCAACGGCGGGAGTTGCCATAAGTAGTTCAAGCGCGGGAATAAGCCCTCCTTTTAAGCGAGGAATCAAACGCTGGGAAATAACCCCAAGAAGAGAGCTGGAAACCTGCGACCGAATTTGGTCTTGCTGTTCCGCGGGGAATGAGTCTACCACGCGGTGTATTGTTTGAGCGGCGGAATTTGTATGCAACGTGGCAAATACCAGATGCCCCGTTTCGGCTGCCGTAATGGCTGTAGCTATAGTTTCTGCATCCCGCATTTCTCCCACCATAATAACATCGGGGTCTTGCCTGAAGGTGGCTCGCAAAGCTTTGGAGAAACTCAGCGTGTCTTGGTACACCTCCCGCTGATCCACAATTGCCATATTGTCTTCAAACACATACTCAATGGGATCTTCAATGGTAATAATGTGCACGGCCCTGGTCTGATTTATCTGATCAATAATAGCTGCCAGCGTAGTTGACTTACCATGGCCTGAGGGACCGGTAATAAGCACCAGCCCCTGATGGGCCTGGGTAAAGCGGTTTAGCGTTTGAGGAAGATTGAGTTCTTCAATAGTCTGAATGGTGGTTGGAATAAGACGAAGAGCGCAGCTGATTGCTTCCTTCTGGTGAAAAATATTCACGCGAAACCTCGCCTTGTTCTGAAAGTTATACGAAAAGTCAATCTCCCGTTCCTTTTCCAAACGCTCCTGCTGATCTTTTTTAAGAAGAGAGAACGCAAACTCTTTGGTTGACCGCTCATTCATAACGCTGTGCTTGGCAAGCGGAACCAGACGCCCCGAAATGCGAAGCGTGGGCGGATGCCCCACGGACACATGGAGATCCGAGGCTTTTTCGGCAATTGCCGTTTCCAAGAGCGTATCTGTTAAAGATGGTTCTGCCATAGTATGGAGTGGTTATGATTTTTCACTGAGCACGTTTCGAATTTCTGCAGCAACCTCACTGGGCGTGTGGTGCGCTTTTATAAGATAGCGGGAAATGCCCATGGAAAATCCTCTGTCAATATCTTCTTTCTGTCCCAAGTTTGAGAGAATAATAACGGGAATATTCTTACTCTTCTCGTCAGTTTTTATCTTCTCTAAAATCTCCCACCCGTCTAGGTACGGCAGAACAATATCAAGCACAATTACATCCGGCTTTTCCCGCTCTATTGCCTCCAGAATACCTTTGCCGTTTTCTCTGACCACCGGAGAAAACTTCTGCTCTTTGAGCTTGGTGGTATAAATATCAATCAGCATTGGATCGTCTTCAACCAGCAGAATTTTTTCCATTGCTATTCTTTTGTTACCCGTAATACTTCCTCCATTGTTGTTAAGCCGTCAAGCACCTTCACAATACCATCTTGGCGCGCAGTTGCCATGCCCTGCCGAAACGCCGCCTTCCCAATTTCAACCTCCGAAGCCTGCTCAAAAATAAGCGCCTTGATTTCCTGATTCATTGAGAGAGCTTCAAAAATTCCCATTCTTCCAACGTATCCCGCCTGATTGCACGACTTACATCCCTTTGCCTGATACACCATGAGATTTTCAAGCTGGCCCGCAATTCTCTTTTTTATGCTGGCCGGCATACGAGAAGCCTCCTCCCGAATAAGATCCTCTATTGCCTTGGGGGGAGCAATTTTCTCCTTGCATTCGTCGCACAAACGACGAACCAATCGTTGAGCGATAATGACGCTGAGCGTGGAAGGGATAAGGTAGCGATCCACGCCCATATCAATAAGTCTGGGAATAGTGCTCACGGCACTATTAGTGTGCAGGGTGGAAAGCACCAGGTGCCCCGTGAGAGCAGCGTGTATTACCAGGTTTGCTGACTCCTCGTCTCGAATCTCTCCAACCATAATAATATCGGGGTCTTGGCGCAAAATCTGCCGCAATCCCTGCGCAAAGTCATACCCAATTTCGGGACGTACCTGTGACTGGTTGATTCCTTCCATGTAGTACTCAACAGGATCTTCCAAACTTACAATATTTGCCTGCTCCGTGTTAATTTCCCGGAGAATAGCATACAGTGTTGTTGTTTTTCCCGATCCCGTGGGACCTGTTACCAAGATAAGGCCAAAAGGCTCTTTAATTGCTTTTTTAAGAGCCTCGTATGCAAATCCTTCAAGTCCAAGATCAGCAAATGTTTTGAGCCCGGTAGTGGGATCAAGTACTCGAATTGCAACCTTTTCTCCAAGCTGCGTAGGAAAGGTAGCTACACGAAAATCTATGCTCCTCCCGCTCACCATAGTAGAAAATCTTCCGTCTTGCGGAATGCGTGTTTCATCAATCTTCATGCCGGATAATATCTTGATGCGCGCAACAATTGACTGATGTGCTTTGAGGGGAAGTACGAGAGAAGGATAGAGCCCTCCAAGCAAACGGAAGCGCACTCGTACCTTATCTCTTGATGGCTCAATGTGAATATCGGAAGCCTCCCCTTCAACAGCATTGCGCAGAATAACCGCCACAAGTTTTGTAATGGGAGCTTCCTCAACTAAGCGCTGGAAGTCGGACTTCTTTCCCCGCACGGCCTTCTTCTCTTCTCCTAGCTCATCTTCCAGCTCCTGCAGAGCCTCCCCCACTTCTCCCTTTAAGGTTCTGTACTTCTTCATGAGATGATTAAAGGTACCCGGAGTAATAAGAGTGACACGGTAAGAAAATCCTTCCCTGCGGGCAAGAAATTTTAATGCCTCCTGCGTTGGCAAATCTTCGGGGTATACCATGCCAATCTCCACTTCCGTATCATTTTGAGAAAGCGGAATCATGCGGTAGTAACGAGCCGAATCCTCTGAAATAATACGCAAGACTTTGAGTGAGAGTGCTTCCGCGTCTACGCCACGGAGAGGGATGTTTAGCTCTTCGCTTTTGAGAGCGTAGAGTGTGTCTTCATCAATCAGCTTTTGCTCCAAGATAATTTCTTCCTGCTTCTTGCCGGAAGACCGAGCATCAGCAAGAATCTCTTTCGCCTTTGTTGCGTCTAGAATGCGCTTATCTTGGAGAAGTTGAATAATATTCATGGTTATGGGAGAAACGGATTTTCTCTTCCCACTTCTTCAGGAAGAAGAATAGGATTAGGAAGGCTTTCCAATTCTTTAAATATAGGAAGCTCAAATACGTTGGGAGGGAGAGCAATGGCTCGAGGAGGAAAGAAAAGATCATCCCCCTCCGCGTAGGGATTGTCCGAGTCATCTTGGCCAAGCCCCATCCACAATACGGCTCCGGTTATAATAAGAACGCTCACAAACACCAGAAGAAGTGTCTGCTGGCGTCTTTTCTGTTGAATTGGGGGACGAAAATCCATAGTTATTTTGCCATGTAATACGCTTGCGCTCGAACATCAAGAGAAAATCTTGTAGCCTCTCCTTCTTCCGAAATACTAGACAACATGAGCGATTTAATGGTCATAATGCGGTACGATCGTAGCACTTCTTGAAGAAATCCCTTAACGCCCGTATAAGAACCAGAGACTCGAGCTACAATCTCAACGCTTTGCAATTCCTGATCCACTGCTTCCTCTCCTATAGTAGGGCTCTCGTTTGCGGAAATTGTATCAATAACAACACCTGCCGCACTTGCTCCATCAAACAACCGCTGGTAGAGCAAGGCAATATTTGGATCTGTAGGAATGGCTTCTCGAACACGCGCAACATCTTCTTGATGTTCTTCAATCATGGCTTGCGCGGCTTTTGTACTTTTAAGGTACTGCTCCGCGCGGCCCAGCGCTCCGTTAACTTCTTGATGTTGCAACCCAAGCGAACGAAACTCCTCCACTTGGGGCCAGACGGCAAAAATAGCAAGAAAAAGAGCTCCAACAAAGAGGAGAAAGGAAACGGGCATGATGTACTGATCCAGTATTCTCATAGACTCTTTAGTGTAGTATCACCTCAAGTTCAAATATTGCGCTCCGATCTTTGTCCATCCCAATCGTCTGGACACGTGCGGACACTCCCTCTTGCTCTCGCAAAATGACTACCTGCTCGTACACCGTTTGAAAGTTTGGAGCTCTTCCCGACACAACAATGGTGCCCGTTTCCACATTTGCGTTCATAGATCCAAACACAACGTCTGGATGAATCGTCTCCTCTATGAAAGAGAATGTGCTTAGCGGATCTTTCCGCATTTCGGCAACGGAAGTAAACAGACGAACATGGTTTACAAGCGAAGACATCTCCGTACGCTCTTCAAGGCTTTGCGCTTGAGAAATTTCTCTCAGCTCGGTTTTCTTTGCCTCCAAGCGCAAAGATGATCCCATACGCAAGGCACTTGCCCCAACAAAGAGAAGTCCCACAATAACAAGCGAGCCAAGCGCCAAAGGAAAAAGAATGGGCTTTGGCGCGTTGTACGTCTGCTGTGACTTTGGAATAATGTCCATGTTGTTATTTCTCTAATCCTCGGAGAGCCATGCCGAGAGCTACGGCATACTTTGGCCCCATTGCGCGCATAATCCCTTCAAGCATGGGAGGGTAGAAAACATTACGGAAAGGGTCTATTATCTCCGTTTCAACTCCCAGTCCGTCTCCCGCGTATCCGCGAAGTCCGGGAAGTTTTGCCGACCCTCCGGCAAGAATGAGGCGCTTTGGCTCAAGCTGTGTTTCCGTTTTAGTATTTTGTATAATTTTTTGCACTTCTAGGAGAATAACATCAACAAGAGGAGAGAGAATGCGAATATTATCAAGAACCAAGCTTACCCCATCTTGTTGCTTTATGGTTTCCGCCTCTTCATATGATACTGATAAGGACTTTGCGATTCGGTTCGTTAGCTCGTTCCCCCCAATATCGATACTATGGGACGCGTAGAGCACGCCTTTATTAACCACGTTCACCGTTGTACTTTGAGCTCCTATATCCATGAGAAGCACTACATCTTCTTCAATAGCGTCTCTTGTAGAGCGCATGAGTCCAAACACTTCGGCTTCCAGTGATATAAGCTCAAGGCCGGCAAGATCCGCAATGTCACGGTACTGGCGAATCAGCTCGTTGGGAACAGCCACCATGAGGATACGTAATCGTTCGTCTTTTCCCGGTTTTCCTTTGATAATTTCCCAGTCAAACGCAACCTCGGAAAGCGGAATAGGAATGTGCCTTCGAGCCTCAAACTCCACCGCCCCCGGAATCTCTTCTTGTGTCATAGGAGGGAGCTCAAAGTGTGTGAAAAATGAGGAGAAATCGGGAATTGAGAACACAGCTTTTGTTGTCTTGATTCCGGTTTCCTGTAAGACACCCTTGATTGCTCTCCCCACATCTTTATTTGAAAGCGTAAGGGTGTTTTTCTCAAACGTTCGGAACGGCTTCTCATAAATGGATTTTGCAGAGAGCTTTCCGTAATTAGTAAGGCGTACGCGCTCTCCCCATTGAGAGAGCTCAACCACCTTTAAGAAGGATGTTCCTATATCAACACCTACCGCTCGTTTTGGAAAAAATGTAAAGGAACTCATTCCCATATGTATTGTATATCTCTACGTGGCGTAATGCAATAATGTATAGTACATAATACCGCACTTCATACATTTCAACAATGCAAATCATCCCAAACTCTCTCTGTCATCCTCACGAAAACGGGAATCCAGTACTGGATGCACCCTGGGCGATTTTTAACGCTCACCACGGAGGGTTCGATAAATCGCCCGCCAGACACAAGTAGTTGTGTCTGGCCCCAGTCAAGCTAGGAATGACACCCCTTCCTCGTCATTGCGAGGGCGCTAGCCTAAAGCAATATTAACTCCGAGAGTATACCTTTATAAGGAAATACGAATGAGATATCCCGCAATCATAAGGATGATCCCTATAACTCCCATTGTGTTTTCCCATTTCATGATCTTGAACACGGCAGTATCAATTTTATGTTCCTTGCGCACTCGAGCATGAACGGCAAGGGCGGTGTAGGCAATCATAACTTTTCCAATAATGTCCAGCGTAAGGGCAATAAATTCTGTGCTCATATGCAATAGCTTAATTAAGAAATATCTTTGGTGAATGACAATTCAGATGATTGTACGGTTGAAACCTGATTTCAACCGCTCTCAGCGAAAGTTGGCGGAGGAGGGTGAGATTTGAGGGGCATTCGCACCACAAGTCCTTGCAAACACCTGTTTTCAAGACAGAGTCTCAATCAACTCAAAAAGAAACTACAAATCATTTCCGGAGTACGACATATTAAAACTTTTGTTGATAAGCGGAAAATCCGGCACCACATTATCAAATCCCGCATCTCCAATGACGGGCCAATTAACACAGGAAGGATCACGAGGAACAACTCTACTAATATTTCCGTCTTTGTCCGTTGCTATAAAATACACAATCTCCCCTCGCCATCCTTCGACGATACTTACTGCAAATGAATTCTTTTCAAACGAGATGTCAGAAATGGACGCATGAACAGGCCCCTCCGGCAGCCTGCGCAACATATTCTGAATAATCCCAACAGATGCATGAACTTCTTTTACACGGACAAGAAATCGCGCGCGCACATCGCCATCATGCTCAATCGCAACCTCGCCGATCAGAGCCTCATCGTACACGGCATACGGATAATCAATCCGGGCATCGCTTGATATTCCAACGGCTTTTCCAACAACCCCCATCACTCCCCGATCTTGAGCAATCTCACAAGAAAGAGTACCAGTTTCTTTGAGACGATTCAGAAGAGTTACACTATTTTCCGCAATCTCAATAATCTCGGAGAAATCTTTCGCAATCTTTGCAAGATTACCGGACAACGTATTCTTCTCTCTGTCTCCAATATCTTTTGTTACACCGCCAAGTACGTTCACTCCTCGCAAAAACCTACTGCCCGTAAGCCCTTCATGTATACGCATAATCATCTCTCTCAAGCGCGCACCATGACTGCCACCAAAATTAAAACCAGTGTCAATCATAATCGCTCCAATATCTCCAAAATGATTCGCAAGTCGTTCTAACTCCGCATAAAGAACACGCAGATATAGCGCCCGCTTTGGAACTACAATATTCCCCAGCTTCTCCAATGCCTGACAAAAAGCAAGCGAATGACTAAATGAACTATCACCGGAGACTTTTTCCGACAAACGCACCTTTTCAACAAGAGAAAGGGTTTCAAATAACTTTTCGGTTCCCTTGTGAACAAAGCCAAGTCGGGGTTCCAAAAGTACAATTCGCTCACCGGCAACACTAAATCGAAAATGCCCCGGCTCAATAATACCTGCATGAATAGGTCCCACGGGAATCTCATAGATTCCATCGCCCTTCACTTCTTCAAATTGATAGGCGCCATGAGCCAATTCCGGCCTCGCGTTCCATATGAAATCTTTGCGCAATGGGAATACGTCCACTGGCCAGTTTTCATGGAGAATAGTTGGGCGTCCGTCGGGATGATCTGTTGGAGTAAGACCAAAAAAAGTTCGAATCTTCTTCTCATACTCAAACGCTTCATGGACAACAGAAACGATCGAAGGAAATTCATTTGTGTTTTTTAATACAATAAAAGGGACGATAAAGACATTCTCTTTGGGAACACCAAGGATATACCAAATTTTAAAACACCCCCGATCTTTTCGCTCATCCGTTGCTGTTATAAGCTTTAATGCCAGATGACTATGGTTGCGTAAATCACCAACAACAGTAGCAATCTCTGAGGCTGAAACCTCAAAGACAGCGGCATTCCCATGCAACTCCGCTTTTGTGTTCTTAGGAATATATTGCTGTATCTTTTCGTTCATCATATTAGGAATGTGACGCCATTACTATCAAATTATTGAGGAATGGCGGAATGTAAAAACTTAGACACAGAGCAATGATTATGAGTGCAAGGGGAGGAATCACAAGCCACATATTTTTCTCTCCTATTGCAATTTCATCCGGTTTTTCTCCAAAGATTATTGTAGTGATATGTTTGAAAAATCCAACAAACAACAAAGCCATCAAAAAAATTGCCGCAATTGCCACAATCGGATACGTCTTCATTCCTGCTGACAAAATAAACATCTTTGTGAGAAATATTCCAAATGGCGGAGTGCCGGTTATGGCAAGAGTAGCGGCAAGAAATATCACACCTGTCACAGGTAACGCACTAATTATTCCTCGTACCGTGGCAATTTTTGTTGAGCTGTATCGCAAGAACGTGTTTCCGGCTGAAAAGAAAAGGATCGATTTAAAGAGCGAATGATATATCATATGGAGAATCGCCGCAAAAACGCCCAGCCCGCCAAAGCCAAATCCAATTGTCATAATTCCCATATTCTCAATACTGGAATATGCGAGTAATCGCTTATAGCTCTTTTGAGTAAAGATGATCAAGGTGGCAACAAAGAGAGAAAGGAGACCAAAAACAATAAATAATTTTTGCGCAAATTCAGGCCCAACGGATACGTCGGTAATTCCCTTAAATCGCAGAACCGTCACAAATGCAACGTTCAAAAGCACTCCTGAAAGCAATGCGCTAATAGGCGCAGGCGCTTTGCTGTGCGCATCGGGAAGCCATGTGTGCATTGGAGCAAGCCCAACTTTTGTGCCATATCCAATTAATACAAATACAAATGCAATCTTTGCGATCATCGGATCAAGGTGTGTAGCCCCCGAAAGTAAGTTGTCCCACGTCATAAACCCAACCTCTCCTGTTCCTTGTAGGGAAGTAAAGTATAAAAGCGTTCCAAAGAATCCCAACAGCAGTCCGACGGAGTTTACAATAAGGTACTTCCAAGCAGCTTCCATAGCCGATGGCTTGTTATAAAAACTAATCAAGAATGCGGTTGAAAGCGTAGTAGCCTCAATGGCAATCCACGTAAAGATTGGATTACTTGCCGTTACGGCAAGTAACATTGTTGCGAGAAAAAGATTCAACAAGACAAAAAATTGCTTAACGCGAGTAAATCCTATAATTTCTTTTGCAGTCTCCTCTCGAAGATACCCCACAGCATATGTAACAGCCGCAAATCCAACAAGACCTATGATGCATACCACAATCGATCCAAGCGCATTCACGGAAAAAAACTCATAGGGGGCATACACTCCGAATTTAGAAACTTTCAGTGCAATGAGCACAGATCCGACAAGTGCGATGAATGAAGCAGTGACGGAAACACACTCAATAACACCCCTGCTCTTTGCAAGAAGGCAAGTGGTCGCTGCGGCAAGAATAGATAGAAAAATAATAAGAAGCTCCATAGTATTAATCCTTTAGATGTTCCATTTCTGTTACGTCAAGAGATCCAAAATGCCTATAAATCATTGATGCAAAAACAGTTGCGATGATAATCCAAATAACAATATCAAACATAATGCCAATTTGTAGACTCAATGATTGCTCAAGTCCGGCAAAAAAGACAAACGCAACAATACTGTTCTCAAGAGAAAGGACTCCGATAATTTGCGAGATTGCCCCTTTGTGGTTCACAATCAAAAAGAATGAGATAAGAATTGTAGAAAGAGAAAGAGAAAGAAGCTCCTTATTGGCAGGAATAATAGAAACAAGCGGAGCGAATAAGCTGGAATGCGCGACCGCTGTGATGACCGCTATGATAACAAGTGTTATTGGTATGTTGATATAGGTATTCATTAAAAATTTCAATCTGGATTTCTTCATTGCCCGCGTTATGAGTATGGGCGCCAAGATAACCTTTGTCACCAAAACAAGCAGAGCGACAAAAAGGAGAGGAATGGATCCGGTTTGCACAAAGGAGCCGGCAATCAAAAGAACAATGACAAACGATTGGACGCTGTAGGCCATTGCCGCTCCAAAAATCTTTTTTCCGATATGGAGAGAAACAGTGGTAATGAAAAATATGGCAAAGAGAAATTGTGCGGATATCATGATCATAGATAATTCAATAGCCCGATTGCTATAATGTTGAAGATGAAAGAGATAAGTAACAGATCTGGCAATCGGAAAAATCTGAACTTTGAGATACTCGATTCAAGAACGGCAATAGCGGCATAGAATACAAGTATTTTAAAAATGAATGCAAAGATACCAATAAGCACCACACCCATCATACTGCTTTGCGCCAACGCAAAAGGAAAAAACAAATTTGCGCCAAGCGCGGTAAAAATCAAAAGCTTATTTGCCGATGCCCATTCCATAAGGGCAAGTTTTTTTCCGGAATATTCCAGAATCATTGCCTCATGAATCATGGTCAGCTCCAAGTGCGTGGCAGGGTTGTCAAAGGGAAAACGAGCAGTCTCAGCAAGTAAAACAATGAAAAATCCCAAGAAGGCAAGTAGGGTCGGTAGAAAAGATTGATCATATAAAGACATGGGAATCGCGGAAATGCCAAACAAATTAGTTGTGCCTCTTGTTAACGCAAGTGTTAAAAGTGAAAAGATAAAACCTCCCTCTGCAAGGGCAGAAATCGTCATCTCTCGGCTAGAACCAAATCCACCAAACGCACTCCCCGTATCTATACCGGCAAGAGCCAAAAAGAACGTACCCGTCGCCAACGTATAGATAACCAGTAGCATGTCGCTCGATATAATGCCCTGCCCCAATGAGGAAAAAAGCGGGATACTTGCCCCCACAACAATCGTAATGCCAAAAACAATATACGGAGCACATCTGAATATCCACGACGCATCGACGCTCACAACCTCGTCTTTATGCAAAAGCTTCCATATATCCCTATACGGTTGAAAGATGCTTGCTCCTTGGCGATTCTGAAGCTTGGCCTTCATATTCTTTATTAAACCAATGCCAAGCGGTGATAACGCGGGGATAAGAATAAGTTGAATTGTCCAAATAATGATAGGCATAGACTATAGGGCAAACACTAATGCAACTACTAATGCAAAAAAGATATATACAATGTAGGTATGGATATTTCCGCTCTGAATATTTTTTACCTTCTCGGAAGAAATTGCAGCAAGTTTCCTCAATGGCCCATAAAGATATAACTGATACACGTCCTTTGCGCTCAATGTGACAGTTCTGGATTTTTGCAAGAATCCAGTTTTTTCATCAAAGTATTTTACGTCATGATGGATGCGTGACATCAATACCCCTTTATAAATGGTCATAAGCGAATAGACAAATCCTGTAGCACTAATTTCCATTCGTGGCGTTAAGTCTGTGCCACAATCCCACGTAGCACCAAGACGAATTTCCTGATTTCTGTGTATTACATACTTTATCGCAAGCGCTACAGCGATACACGCAACAATAATAAAGGCAAAAAATGTCGGCCCAGAAACACGCAAGAAGTTTGCTATCGTAGGGCTTTGATTCGGCAACACTGAAACAAAAGATGGAATGGAGTGAAAAATGCTGAGATTGCGCCCTACCTTTTCAATAAAAGAAACAACAAATCCCGAGAACAACCCAAATACAAGTAACAGTATTGCCAATGCTCCCATTCCTACGCGCAAAAGAGGTAAAGATTCTTTTGCATGCAAAACTTCTTGACTTCTTGGACGAGCAAGAAACGTCACTCCAAATGCTTTTACAAAACATGCCAATGCAAGCCCGCCAGTAAAGGCAAGGGCACCAGCTGAGGTTACAAATATCCATCGCGCCGAGAAATCGAGTGCCGCTATTCCCTGAAAAAGAGATTGGAACGTCATCCATTCGCTGAAGAATCCATTAAAGGGGGGTAGCGCAGATATTGCCATTGATCCAACCAGAAAGAAAAACGCTGTCTGGGGCATATATTGAATAAGTCCTCCATACTCTTCCATGTTTCTGGTATGCGTTTCATTGATCACAGATCCTGCTCCCAAAAATAGTAACGACTTAAAGATGGAATGGTTGAGCGTATGGAATAGCGAAGCAACAAGGCTAAGGAGCGCAAGCTGAGGCATACCAAAAGAAGAAAAGGTGAGCGCGCTCCCAAGACCAAGTAAGATAATCCCTATATTCTCAATACTAGAATATGCCAACAGTCGCTTAATATCATATTCTGCAAGTGCATAGAGAACTCCCAAAAGCGCCGACACAGATCCAATAATAAGCAACGTAAGCCCCCACCACGTTGGAATTGGTTGAAGAATATCAAGAAATATTCTCATCATCATATAGATTCCAGTTTTGATCATCACGCCAGACATCAACCCTGAAACATGAGAAGGCGCGGCCGGATGAGCGCTTGGAAGCCAGACATGAAATGGAATAATACCAGCCTTCGTCCCAAAGCCAATGACCGCAAGAACAAAAATGATATTCTTTATGGAAAGAGGAATGAGGGCCACTCCAGACTTTATTACCTCAAAATCCAAAGATCCCGTATACGTATAGAACAACAGAAAGGCAAGGATAATGAATACGGTACCGATGTGAGTCATTACAAGATACAAAAATCCAGCCTTAAGGTTACTCTGTTCTTTACGATCGTAAATTACTAAAAAATATGATGCTACGGACATGACCTCCCAAGCGATCAAAAAGAACAGCCCGTTACTACTGCTCACAACCAACATCATGCCAAGGATAAACAGATTGTAAAAAAATCCCAATGCGCCAATACTATATTTCTTGTAGTAATGTTTTACATATCCAATTCCATAGAAAGAACAGAAAAGAGCAATTAAGGAAATGACAAAAACAAAAAATGCAGACAGCATATCCACATGAAAAGAAAAAGTAAGGAGGGGAAACGTTAGGGCTCCTAGCGAAAAAGACATGCTATTTCCTACAATCATTGCCGAAGTTGCAAAAATTAATCCCCCCAAAGAACCAGCAATCGCAAAAAGACCACCCCACCAATTTGCCAAAGCATCATCTTTTTGCGCAATCAAAGATCCAATCGCTCCAATAGTGAAGAGTAAAAGCGAAACAAAGAAACTCATGGGCGATGCAAATATTCCAAGCATACTATTTTCGCATTGACGGTTTACTATCTAATGTTTCAAGAATACCAAGAAGATGAAGAAGAATTGCTTTTGGCGTTGGAGGATCCCCGGGAATATGATAATGCACAGGCACCACCGAATCTACTCCATCTAAAATCGCGTACGATCCCTTGAATATGCCTCCATCTATTGCATCGTCGCCTACCGCTACCACAATTCTCGGATCAGGAGTGGCATCGTACGCTCTTTTTACGGCATCCGCCATATTGCGTGTCACGGGTCCTGTGATCATAAGCATATCCGCATGCTTAGGAGAAGCAACAAAATGAATACCAAAACGCTCAACATCATAAAAACTATTTGATAGAGCAACCAGCTCCTGCTCACAAGCATTGTCTGAGCCCGCATCTATTTGTCGAATAGCAAGAGATCCTTGGAATAAGCGTTTTACCTTGTTTTCTATTTTTCGACCAACAGCAAGAATTTCAATCTGCTCTTGATCCTCTGCTCCCAAAGAGATTATATTCCTCGGAGTTTTTGCTATTTTAAAGAAAAGTTTAAACATGAAAATGTTGTATCATTTAACGATTGACAGTATGTGAAATTTTTCATCTTTAGTCAACAGAGTAAAGATCCTTGAGGTCTTGCGGCAAACCTAAACCCTGAGTATGAAGACTTAAGAAATTAAGTCCCGCCCATCATAAAACAAAAAGGGAGTGACATAAGGTCATCCCTTTCTGTTTTTGCGGTGTTTTTTGGACGAAGTTCGAACATTCTTTGAGCAAGCCCCCAACTAAGGAAGCCAGCCCCGCCACTGCTCGACAAGCTCGCCACACCACAGAAAAATACTCTTTGCTCTTTTCATTTTGCGCGCACCGGAGTTCTTTTTCTCCTAATGAAAAGAGTATTTT
>JAUYJR010000063.1 GCA_030699255.1 bacterium
GGAACAATAGCAAACAATCCTACAAAGAGCAGAGCAACAACCACAAGAATAACCCCCCATCGTTTCATATTTTTCTATTGTATCTTGTTGCCATAAGAAGCGCAACCAAATGTGCCCCCGGCAGGATTCGAACCCACAATACGACGTCCGAAGCGTCGCGTGATATCCATTTCACCACAGGGGCTTTGCTCCATATATATACCCTAATACATTGAAAACTTCAACTCGTTCAGCTAGGATAAAGCAGTGAAACAGTTATCTATCCCCATTGAAGCGCAGAATATTATTGAACGGCTCGAAAAGCATGGGTTTGAAGCCTATGTTGTGGGAGGGTGTGTTCGAGATCTCCTGCTCGGCATAGAGCCCAAAGATTGGGATATTGCGACTTCAGCAAAGCCGGAGGAAATCCAGAAGATCTTTCCAAAAAACTTCTATGAGAATAGATTTTTCACCGTAACAATTCTAACCGAGAGCGAGAACCCACAACTCTCGCAGATTGAGGCAACAACTTATAGAACAGACGAGAAATATGAGAACGCGCGCCATCCGGAAGAAGTTTCTTTTGCAAAAACCATTGAAGAAGATCTTGCAAGGAGAGATTTTACGGTAAATGCTATGGCACTTCGCCTAAAAACACAAATCAAAAATAAAAATGACAACCAAGGCATTGAATTAATAGATCCATTCGGAGGCGAGGAAGACCTTAAAAAGCGCGTCTTGCGGGCAGTGGGAAATCCAAAAACAAGATTTCAGGAAGATGCTTTGCGAATGATGAGGGCTGTGCGACTTGCTTCCCAGCTTGGATTTTCCATTGAGAAGGGAACCAAAGAAGCAGTTCAACAATTAACTCAGCTAACAAAGGAAATATCCCAGGAGCGCATTCGGGATGAGTTTTCCAAAATCATTCTTTCTCCTGGAGCTACAGAGGGCGTTGAACTGCTCCAAGATCTCGGTCTTCTACAGTACATTATTCCAGAACTCCAAGAAGGCCTTGGTGTGGCGCAGAACAAGCATCATAAGTACACCGTATGGGAGCATAATCTTAAGTCTTTGGAGTATGCGGCAAAGAAAGGATGGAGCCTTGAGGTAAGAATATCTGCGCTCCTGCATGACATTGGGAAGCCCCGTGCTAAACGTGGAGAAGGAGAAAACTGCACGTTCTACGGACATCAAGTGGTTGGAGCAAAGATGGCTCGCAAGCTCTTGGAGCGCATGCGATTTCCTCAAGAGGTTGTAAAAAAGGTTGTTCTCCTGGTGCGGGAACACATGTTTGTGTATGATCCTGAAGCCGTCACGCTCAAGGGAGTCCGCCGTCTTTTGGCTCGTGTTGGCGTGGAGCACATAGATGATTTATTTCTGGTACGAGAGGCAGATCGGATCGGGTCGGGAGTTCCCAAGGCTCAGCCGTATCGCCTTAGGCATTTAAAAGCTATGGTGGAGAAGGTTAAACAAGACCCTATCAGTCCCAAAATGATTAGCCTAAATGGAACTGAAGTTATGGAAATCCTTGCCATTGATCCTGGTCCCAGAGTAGGTGCGGTACTAGCCATTCTCTTGGAAGAGGTGATTGAAGATCCGTCCCAAAATACTAGAGACTGGCTTGAGAAAAGGGCTCAGGAGCTTGGAAAGCTTACTGAAAAAGACTTGCTGAAGATTGCCGGAGAGGCAAAGCGTGCGGCGCAAGAGGCGCAGGACCGCATTGACCAGGAGATAAAGAGCAAGTACTTTGTAAAGTAGTAAAGTAAGAAGCGCGGCAATTTTTTAATCACGGGCCATGGTGTAGCGGTAGCACGCAGCATTCGGGTTGCTGTAGCTCCAGTTCAAATCTGGGTGGCCCGACAACATATTGATTTTCCCTTGTTCAAAACCTACCCACATAATGGAAAGCAGGGTATAATCCACAAAAGGTCGATAAATAGATATCTTACTATTTTTACATGACACAAAAAGGAACATTGGGCACGGTAGCTTTTTGGCTTACCGTTGTTGGTGGCCTAAACTGGGGACTTGCGGTTTTTCAGTGGAATCTCGTTGAGTCATTGCTCGGAGGGTGGCCTGCCCTTGTGACTACGGTGTACGCGCTGGTAGGGCTTTCTGCCCTGTACTTGGCGTTTGGGGCGTTTAAGAAAGGATAGGTGCCTAGGTGCTAGAGGGTGCGGGATGCGCACTACAATCAATTTAGCGGAGCTGATTCCGGATAAGATTCAAGGCGCGAGGAGTGATGCGATGCCAAAGCATCGTGAGCGACGAGTCTTGTTGCACAAGATCTCGCGAAGCGAGACAACGCGGAAGATTGCCGGAATCAGCCCGCCCAAAGGGAACCCCCGCAATGGCTGATTTCTTCGTTTCTCCTCGTTGAAGTAGCACAGACTACATCTTCCTCGTCGTGCCTTGAAATCAGCCATTGCGGGGGTTCTAAATCTGATTGCAGTGCGATCCCGCACCCTTAAGTTCTTTCGGCGGCGCAAGACTGCGCCGCTTCAAGAGTCGTGGACCCCATATAGATGCTATGAATAAAGAACGGGATCAGCAAACATCCTGGGATCTTTCTCCGCTGTTTTTGGGAGACAGTGATCCCTCCATGGAGCAGTGGGAAGAAGAGGCGCGGCAACAATCCTTGTCTTTTGTTTCCCGCTGGAAGAATACAACAGTGTATCTCTCAGAGGCTTCTGTTCTGCAAAAAGCGCTCAAGGACTATGAGCAGTGGCTTTCCTTGTATGAGGGGTACGGAAAGCTATCATATTACTGGGGCTTGCGATCTTCTCAAGATGCAACAAGCTCAAAGCTAAAAGCGCAAGAAACACAAGTTCAGCAAAAAGCGGCAACTCTCCGGAACGAGATGCAGTTCTTTTTTATTTCTTTGGCAAAGATTCCCGAATCAACACAACAAACATTTCTCAATGCTCCCGAGCTTAAACCGTATAGGAGTATACTAAGGCAGTTGTTTGCGGAGGGTAAGTACCTGCTTTCAGAGCAAGAAGAGAGAATTCTTAATCTCAAAGCCATTCCCTCTTACACAAAGTGGGTAAACATGGTATCTGACTTTTTCTCCAAGGAAGAGCGGGAAGTGAAAGGGCAGGAGGGAAAAAAGACATTTGAATCAATCATGAGTCTGCTTCAGAGCAAAGAAAAAGAGGTTAGAGCCTCTGCCGCGGAGGCATCGTATGAAATTATGGAAAAGCACGCGGATGTTGCGGAAGCCGAGCTCAACGCGGTACTGCTTAATAAGAAGATTGATGATGACCTGCGAAACATTCCGCGCCCCGATCTTTCCCGGCACTTGGGAGATGATATGGAGAGCGAGGTGGTGGACACCCTCATTGAGACGGTTTCCTCACGATTTGATATAAGCGAGAGATTCTACAAGCTCAAGGCGCGCCTACTTGGGGAGGAGAGAATTGCCTACCATGACAAGTCAGCAGAGTACGGAGACCTGCCTCCCATTTCTTCGTTTAAAGAAGCCTCCGGTATTGTGGAGTTGGCGCTTGAGGAGTTGGATCCCAAATTTGGAGAGATATTCCGCGGGTTCTTACAGCAAGGGCAGATTGATGTGTTTCCGCAAAAAGGAAAGCGAGG
>JAUYJR010000010.1 GCA_030699255.1 bacterium
GAGCAGTCTAAATACGTACGCGTCAAGTCAGTGGCACCATGTGGTGTTTGTAAATACCGGGGTGGCGGGAGAGCAGAAGATCTATGTTAATGGAGTAGATGACAGCGAGGTTACCGCAAGTGAAACTTCGTCATTCTCATATACCGGCCCTCATTCTATCCGATTAGGGAGAAGGGGAGTATGCAACGATTCGTATCGAAATGGTAAGATAGACGATGTCCGTATTTGGAATCGAGCATTATCTTCAACAGAAATCCAAATGTTATATGACAGCTACCAATAAACCAACCAGGAATAAATCCGAAATCCGAAGCACGAAATCCGAAACAAGCACAAATGACAGAAATTCAAACTTTAAAACAATACGATCTTGAAGACAGAACGCTAGAGTTTGCAAAGAGATGTCGACAGTTGGTCAAAAAGCTCCCCAAAACAATTGGAAACATTGAAGATGGCAAACAGCTTGTGCGAAGTTCGGGATCTGTGGGTGCTAACTACATTGAAGCGAATGAGGCAATGAGCCCAAAGGATTTCAAGTTAAGAATAAAAATCTCTCGCAAAGAAGCAAAAGAGAGCAGGTACTGGCTCAAGCTTGTAGACGCCGGGGAGAACAATGATCTCCATCAAGAGAGAATGAATCTTATGCAAGAAGCAACGGAGCTGATGAATATCTTTGGAGCAGTACTGAGGAAATAACATGTTTTTGACATTTAAATTTAGAAAATTAGAATTTGTTTCGGATTTCGATATTCGATATTCGTATTTACAACAATGAAGCGTCTCATCAATATAATTCAAAAACAAATTGTTGCGCGGATGCAAACCATTTTCACAAAATCTGCCGTTGTGAGAGGCATTGTTATTGTGGGTATTGTTGCCATCTTTCTTGGTGGGGGAGCGGCGGGATACAAGTACTACCCATACAGTCAGATTCAGAGAGCTGAAGTTGCGTTTTTGGGAGAAGCCTATGGAATAATTAGAGAAAACTACTGGCAAAAAGTATCAGATGAAGATCTCAGCAATCTTTTTTCGCAAGGTATTGGGCAGGTGGGTGGAAAATCATACCAGCTAAAGCAGGGAGAACAGAATGAGAGGGGGGTGCGCCGTATTGCAGCATCCGCCATGGTGGGCATGAGCGCGGAAGAAAGAGAAACATTTGTGACAACGCTTACTCACCTTATCTTGCAAAGCCTACCTCCCGAAGGGTTAAGCGCGTTATACGCGCCGGAGCAGAGAGAGGAGCTCACTCAGATGGTGAACAATGTGGATACTCAAGAAGATCTCTACGCTCGAATTGGGGCAGATCAAAATGCTTCATTAGAAGAGATACAGGAAACGTATGTACAGAAAAAAGAAGAGGCAGAAACTCCGGAGGAGCTTCAGCAACTTGAGAGAGCGCTTGATGTTCTAACAGATGAGCAGGCCCGAGCTCGTTACAACGAAACAGGCGCCCAGTCAACGGTATTTGGCAGAGTAGTTTCTTCAACCACGTACTATCTCCGCATTACTCGTGTTTCTCCGGTAACGTTTCAGGAGTTTCAGAAAGAGGTAAAAAGAATTCCTTCAACGGGTCAGCTCCATACGCTTATTCTTGATTTGCGGGACAACATTGGAGGATCGGTGGATATTCTTCCCGAATTCTTGGGCCCCTTTGTTGGATATGACAGCTACGCATATGAATTTTTTCACAAGGGAGAAAAGGAACCCTTTAAAACAACAACAGGATGGATGACGGAGCTTGTTCCATTTAAGCGCGTGGTTATTTTGGTAAACGAAAATACCCAGTCTTCGGCTGAAGTTATGGTGGCTACCTTTCAGAAATACAACGTGGGGGTGGTGGTTGGAACCCAAACAAGGGGAGTGGGAAGTATTAAGCGGGTGTTTGAAATGGAAAATCAGATAAATCCCAAAATACCGTACTCTATCTTTTTGGTTCACAGCTTAACGCTTCGTCCAGACGGGGAAGCTATTCAAGGGCTTGGAGTTACCCCAACGGTAGACATGAGAGACCCGCAGTGGAAAGAGCAATTATTATTGCGCTATGCCTCGGAAGATC
Source organism: bacterium (assembly GCA_030699255.1). Lineage (GTDB taxonomy): Bacteria > Patescibacteriota > Minisyncoccia > Minisyncoccales > UBA10102 > JAUYJR01. Next base: position 2,057 of record JAUYJR010000010.1, read on the forward strand.
TTGCAACAACAGTAGAACAAGTGTGGGAAAATCCTCCGCTATGAATAAAAATCAAGAGGAAATACGGGAGCGATTAGCTCAACTGGGAAAAGATTGGAAGAGAGTGGGGGAGGGAGAGCTGAAAAGAAGGTTCTCTTTTTTGTCATTTCGCAACGCGGTGGAATTTGTAGCACAGCTGGTTCCGGTGGTGGAAGAAGAAAAACAGTACCCCACAGACATTTGTATTCAAGAGAAAACTGTTACGGTAAAAATTATACAGAGTGGGGGAGAGGGTACTTCTCTTAAAGATATTTTACTTGCTGAACGCATTGAGTTTGCCTATAGCTGGAAAGAAAAAATAGAGCGCACCATTGTAACAAAATTCTTCACCTTACCCGTCATTGCCTCTCTTGTTGCTATTCTCTTAATTGTACTAATCTTGCGCCGCCTCATCTCATAGTCCTTGTAGTCCTTGGCTAAGCCAAGTTATCCCCACCTTGGCTTAGCCAAGGAAATATTGTGCGACATTGTTTGGGAGAGTGGCAAGAGCTATTCAAGGTCTTTGCCGTGGAACTTTTTATGGACATCTCGGAGGTGTTTATTGGTAACGTGGGTGTATACCTGTGTTGTTACAATATTTTTGTGGCCAAGAAATTCCTGAATTGTTCGTAGGTCAACGCCTTGGGTGAGAAGGTCCGTAGCATAGGAGTGCCGGAGCGTGTGGGGAGTGGTAAAGAGCGGAACGCCTGCCTTTATGGCGTATCTCTTAATAATGCGTTCCATAGATCTTGTGGTAAGGCGATTATCATCTTGCTCTCTGCTTCGGTAGTTTATAAACAGAGCCTTCTCCTTGTCTTTTCTTGTCTTAAGATACACTTTAAGCCAGGTAAGAGCCCGTTCAGAAAAGTAAACGGTTCTGGGTCTGCTTCCTTTGCCAATGATTCCAATCTCAAAGTCTTCTTTGTTCCATACGGAGTCAAACTGTTCTTTATTGAGCGCAGCAAGCTCCGCAATACGCATGCCGGTTGAAAACAGAGCCTCTATAATTGCTCGGTCTCGCAATCCTGCAGGATCTGTGCCACTTGCTGACTCCAAAAGCTTCTTTATATGCTCTAGAGCAAGAAATTTTACCGTCTTCTCCTTTGTGGCCTCTTTGGAGAGGGTAATTTTATCTGGAGGGATGCATTGGATGTCTCGGGCAACAAAATAGCCCAGGAGTGCCCTCAGGGCGATTAAGTAGTAGTTTTGGGTAATCTTGGACAGCTGAGTGCCCTTGGGGCCCGTGGCGCGGGAAAGAAACACTCGGTAGGTCCAAATGTCGTCCGCGGTAAGCTCATGAGGAAGGAGATCTTTTTTGTTTGATTTTGAGAGCCAGGAGGTAAAGCGTACAAGATACCTGCTGTAGTTCTCTTGGGTTTTTTCAGAAAGTCCGCGTTCAACATCACAGTAATCCAGAAAGTTGGGGATTGATTGAATAATTGTTTTTTCTGATTGTTTCATAAAATTATATATTATGGCAGGGGAGTACTGATACGCACAGATTCTTGTGCAATGTTCTCTACGTGATTTCTTGGTAAAATGTTTGCACAATCTACGCCAGGTTACCCAACACTTAAGCTCAGGGTACCTTAAGCGTCGGTTAACCTACATTGTACGACATTTAGTATATCTAGTATACATCACTCCCCCGGGGTAATGTCAAGGGCGTAAAATAAAACGCCGTCTACCTTATTGCATAAAATGCTTAGTAGACGGCTTTGCCGTTGAATTCGGCAATGCGGGCAAGACGTAGGGCAAGCTCCCGCTCTGCAATTTCTTGGTCTTCTGGAGTGTTCCCCCACTTTTCCCCTGACTGATGCATCTCCCCTTCGCACTTTACGCAACGAATCCTGCATAGCGCGGGGTCTGAAAAGAATATGTCGGCAAGGAGAACGTCGCTACAATACTGCAAGATCACCATGCGTAGAATTATGTGGTGCCCAATGAGCTTCCCCTTGGCCTTGCCACAAAGTTCACAGCGTCTGCCTTTGGATTTTATGCGCCTACTTCGCGCATTTGCCCATGGAGCGTTTGTAGTGATCAAAATACTCCACCTCCTTTCTAATTGATTCTGGTGAAGAAATTGAGGCAGTATAGCATTCAATACTCTGCGGGGCAAACTAGTGATGTCGCACAATATTTCCTTGCCTCCGGTAAGGTGTGGATAAAAAAAGCAGAGCCGTAGCTCTGCTCCACAAGAACATCCTTTCTTTGCTATCACTGCAGGATATGTGAACAGGAGGGATAGACTGTCCCCTGCCCACTTTTTGGAAAGACTATGAATGCGGGAGCATCCTTGGATGCGAGGCATCCAACTGCCTTCCATAATCTCTGTTCGTTTAGGTAGAGAAAAGTCCCCTCTAAGATGGTGAGCGGGATCCTCCTTTGTGAGCAGATGATAGATCGCGCTTCTGTGTGATCTAGATCGCAGAGTGAAAGTCCTGCGTCCACATCAACCAACAGGTATGGTCGAGTGCGATCAATCCGTGAAGCGGTACCAATAAACGTTCTATTGGCAAGCGAAAGTCCGCAAATCTCCCGTGGCTTCAAAAGGTGCTGGAGACCAATCAATTGTCGAGTAACTGGAACCCGTGGATCCACAATAATGAACGGATGGTAGTACCCGTCTCTCATCGTAAGTTGAGAGACAAGAGGCCACAGGGCATCTATCTCTGTCAAATAGCGCCTTACCCTAGCTTGTCCAATAATAGCTGGATACCCTATTTCCAGGAGTCGGTTGGACTGATCCGTGAGGATGGATGCCAAGAACTCCTCTCTGGCAGCCTTCGGCACGGTATTGAAAGAACTTAACACCTTTACCCCTCCTTTTGAAGTTGAATCGATGTGCAGGTATCTTATCAAGAAATGAGAAAAGTGCAATGTAATGTCGCACAATATCTCCTTGACCAAGCAACTCCGAGAGTATACCTTTGCAAGACCATCAAAAATTCTGCTGAATTCGAGACCCCAGAACACACATTACCATCACATTGAGAAGCTCAAGAATGAGATGAGTTCACCGGTGAGCCGACAAAGCGGTAGCACCGCTACCGTAAGGAGGGGAAACGAAGAAATCAGCCATTCTTGAGCTTTCCCTGAGGGACGCAGGAGAGCTCACCCGTCTTGTTCGTTACCACGGAGCTCACGTATCATGAGATACGCATCACTCCTTGCGCCTCCAATACGGGCACCCTCTCCTGCGCTCAAGTGATGGTAATGTGCGTTCCGGGGTCTCGAATTCAGCAGAATTTTTGACGGTCTTGCAAAGGTATACTCTCGGAGTTGACGGACTCGTAGTACTCTGGCAATGACGGAGAAGGGTCAACCCCGTACTAGAAAGTGTTGTAATCTTTCCTATTTTTCCCTAGTATCAACATATAATGAAACTCGTAACGCTTGAAAAATCAGCTTCTCTCCTGCTTCAAGGAAACGTAGGAATTGTGCCAACAGATACCATGTACGGAGTCGTAGCTTCTGCTCTTAATAAAGAAGCTGTGGAGCACCTATACGCCATACGGAAACGCGTAGCGGTAAAGCCGTGTATTATCCTCATACCTTCAATATTGAACATCCACCAATTTGGTATACATCCGGATGCGCATACTATACATATGCTTGAAGCATGGTGGCCGGGAAAAGTAAGTGTCGTGCTCCCCTGTTCATCCAAACAATATGAATACTTGCACAGAGGAACATGGTCTCTTGCTTTTCGAATTCCCGATTCAACACCTCTTCGTGAACTCCTAAAAAGAACAGGTCCTATTGTAGCGCCAAGTGCGAATATTGAAGGACAGTCACCTGCAAGAACCATAGAAGAAGCTTACGCCTATTTTGGCAACTCAGTTGACTTCTATGTTGACGCGAGAGAACTCCCCATAACTCCGTCAACGTTGGTGAGTATAAAGAATAAGAAGGTAACTCTCCTCCGCCAGGGCGCTGTCACAATCTCCGCCCAACTACTCATCCCTATGGCCATATTTTTCTTTCCATGGTAAGGGTAAGTAGAAGCCAGAAGCAATATAAGGAGGGGTCCGAGTGGGTACAATTGTGCGACTCGAACTGCGCAGAGGAGCAAAGAAAAAAAGGGAGGCAGTCAATGTTCTTTCCGAAATCGAGTGGCGCCTGGGAAAAATAGAAGAAACCGCTTGTGCTTTTAATACATTGCTCGTTGGATGGAGCAGTAGTGGGATTCTTTACAAAACCCTTCCATTTCTATCCCTCGCAGAATACGAAGGAATCAGAACAAAATTTGAAGCTATTCTTTCCGAAATGGAGAAGGTACAGGAGAAGCTACTATCATGATGGCATTTCTCTTAGACACATAAACCGCCCTTGTCCAAAACAGGGCGGTTTTTCAAACTCCAAAAAATATAACTTACCGCTCCAAATCAAGCACCTCATCAATGCGGATCTGATCCACAAACTCGGGAACGTGACTTACCAGTATCATAGCCCCCTCATACGCGTTGAGAGCCTTTGCAATAACCGGCACGTGCCGGAAATTCATATGATTTGTAGGTTCATCAAGAATCAAAAGGCCCGGCTTCTGCAACACAAGTCTTGCAAATGAAACCAGCCCTTTCTGCCCTTCAGACAAGTTTCCTATCTCTGAGTACAGCAGTTCGTTTGTAATGAAAAACCCCGCGGCAAGAGATCGGACATCTTCCTCGGATTTCCCCTGCGCCACCTTGGCCAAGAAATCAAAAACCTTTTCTTGAATGTTCAGCGTGGAGAAATCTTGAGTGTAATATCCAACATTCACGCCGGGAGAGATTTGAGCTCCTTTTGCCGTTCCCCGAGCAAGAGATTCCAATAGCGTGCTCTTTCCTATGCCATTAGGACCTTGCAGAAGCAAATGAGTGTTCTTTCTCAAGGAGAGGCTCACCTTCTTCTCCGCAGGTTTGCGCCCCTTCATAACGGTAAGTGAAGTAATGAGAGCAATCTCCCCGCTCAGCCCTTCCTGGCAGGGAATGCGAAACGGCCGTATTGTCTTGTCCTCTCTTCTTACCTCTACCTTTGACGATTCGGCCTCTTCCGCTGCTTGACGCATACGCTTTGCCACAAGCCTCATTTTTCCTCCTTTATTTGCAAAATAATTCGCCTTCTCCTTATTCTCTATAATCTTCTTGGCAAGCTGAGCGTTCTTCCGATTTTCCTGCTCAATGCGGGCTGAAATCACCTCCAGTAAATCAAAGTAGTTGCCCGTATGCTGCTCTACTATATGAGTAAATACGTCAAGGTAGAGCACGCCTTCCGTAAACGCATTGAGAAAGTTTGCATCATGGGAAATAACAATGCAGGTTTTAGGATAAGCAATGAGAAACTTTGTTAAATGATCTATCCCTTCCTTATCAAGATTGTTTGTTGGTTCATCAAGCAAAAGAAGGTCCGGATCCTGAATAAGTGCTGAAGCAAGCAAAAGTCGGGCCTGCTGTCCTCCGGAGAAAGACTTTATGATACGATCATGCGAACATGAGAGATTCACCACCTCAAGAATCTGATCAATTTTAACATCAATGTTGTATACCGTCTCCGAAAAGCACTTTTCAAAAAATGCCAGCACTGTGAGATCCAGTTGATTACGAGGCATAACCTGGCGCGCGGTTGCAATGGTAAGATGAGGATCTTTGTGAATGGCTCCGGAGTTTGGCGCAAGCTCTCCTGTAATGAGTTGAAATATAGTACTCTTGCCTGCTCCGTTTTGCCCCATGAGAGTGATTTTTGATCCCTCGCGCACACTAAAATCCGCCTCATGCAAAATGGGTTTCTTTTGTCCAAAATCAAAGGACACTTCTTTGAACCGTATGACTGCGTTTCCTTTTGCCATATGCCGTGTTTTTAGCAACAATCCCCACCCTACCCTATTTCTCTCCTTTTTTCAA
>JAUYJR010000015.1 GCA_030699255.1 bacterium
AAGCAGAACATATTCATTCAGTTAGCTCAAATATCCGTTTCAGAAGAAGAAATGATGCTTCTTTACGAGAGTGAAATGGCAGAGCAAGAAGATGCTCCTCTCTATGAAACCGTAAAGCCTCTGATTCGCCAGCACATTGAACAGCAGAAGCTTGCGGAGATTCTTCCTGTTATACTAGAGGAACTTCGAGAAAAAGCTGAGATTCAAATCTTCATCTAATGATAGATCAAAATATAAAAACTATTTTGATGGTGGCGGGCGCTTTTGCGCTTGTTGCTTTTTCTTATGCGGCCGTACAGTTTTCTTCTACGTACTCTCGCACTATTAACCCTACTTCTGTAAGAAACTTCTCCGTTACCGGAGAGGGAACTGTTCTTGCCATACCCGATATTGCGCGCTTTTCTTTTAGTGTCATTACCGAGGGGAAAAATAACGTACAGGAACTCCAGCAAGAAAACACTCTTACCATGAACGGTATTCTAGATGCCGTAAAACTTGTTGGGATTGAAGAAAATGATATTAGAACCGTCTCATACACCGTTATGCCACAATATGAGTACTACCCTTGCTCTTATGAGAGGGAGTTGTGTCCCCCTCCCAGTATTTCAGGGTACAGCATTTCCCAAAGCATTGAAGTAACGGTAAGAGATTTTGCAAACGCGGGAGAGCTCCTTTCTCTTGCCGTTCAAAAAGGCGCAAACAGCGTTTCCCAACTCTCATTTTCTGTTGATGATCCAACGGATCTTGAAGACAAGGCAAGGGAAATTGCCATTCTCAAAGCAAAGGAGAGAGCAATGAGCGTTGCTTTTGCATCAGGATTTCGCCTTGGAAAAATCCTTGAAGTACGAGAAGACAGTTTTAACGACCGGATCTACCCCACCTTCATGAAAGAGGGTATGGGAGGAGCCGAAGATACAGCTACGCCACTTCTTGAGCCCGGAACACAAGAAGTGATCTCACGAGTTACACTCATATACGAAATTCGATAACTCATAATATAATATATATGGAGCAGAAATATCCAATTGTTCGAATCCTCTACCTGTACCTCTTCTCTCTGGTAGGGCTTGTAATGCTAGCCATTGGGAGCGTTCAGTTGGTTGACCTTGCGTTAAAAACGTATCTTTTCCCCGGATCCGACATCTATGATACTTACTATGGCCGTCCGCTCATGCCCGTAAAAGAGGGTACCGAGACAATCGCCGAGAAAGATTTTGTTGAGGCAATGAAAGCTTGCCAAGAATCTTGTGAAATCACAGACGAGCAACAAACAGCTCTTGCGATCTGGCTAGAAGATTACAAAACGTATGAGCAAGAACAGATAGAATTTCCCGAAAAAAATGCCAAAAGAGAGCGGCAACGGCAGGCGTCTCGAGCCCTTGCCTCTATCATTATTGGAGCACCTCTCTTTCTCTTTCACTGGAAAGTAATTCAGAAAGATCACACTATCAAAAACTCTTAAAAGGTCGAGATTCCTCACCTAACTTCGCTTCCATGAAGCCAATTGGCAAAGTAACTCACTACTATGGAAAGGCTGGAGTGGCAGTTGTTGAGCTTGCGGGCAATCTTAAAATAGGGGACCGAGTACGCATTGAAATAGGAGATCAGATGTTTGACCAAGAAGTCTCCTCTCTTCATAAAGAACTTGAGCCCATTCAGCAAGCTCAAAAAGGAGATACTGTAGGCATGAAGGTGGTCCAAAAAGCAAAGCCTGGTGCCCTGGTATCACTCTCTCAAGAAGGAGAGTAGAGGCAATTTCTCACTCTTGCCAAAAGCCACATCCTCTGGTATGCTGTACGCATTACCTGAACAGCATATTTTTATGGCCGTACCAAAACAACATCGATCAAAATCTCGGCAGGGACAGGCAAGGATGCACAAGTACATCAAGAGCCCTGCTATAGTTGCTTGCGCCAAGTGTAATAAATCCATTGCTCCGCACCAGGCATGTCCTTTCTGCGGAACATATAGAGGCAAAGAGGTTCTTAATATCTCCCTCTCGGCAGATAAAAAAGAACGGAAACAAAAAGAGAAGAAGCGAGAACGTGAAACCGGGCGATAATCATCTTGCGTCTTCTCAACTCAAATGGCAAGCAGACACCTTTCTCGATCAATCGCCATGCAGTCCCTCTATGAATGGGACTTCCATCATGATCGGAATCCCGAAATGCTCGAACAGGTTTTGGAACGCAATCTCATAGAATTTGGTCCGGGACTTGAAGAAGCAAACAGACAGTTTGTGCGCTCTCTTGCGCACGGAGTTTTTGAGCACATTGCGCAACTTGATGCAATTATTGAAAAAGCTGCTCCCGACTGGCCTTTGGAGCAGATTACCGTTATTGACCGCAATGTCTTGCGCCTTGGGCTCTATGAGCTCTTGTACAGCAATAAAGATGAGGTTCCCCCAAAGGTTGCCATTAATGAGGCAATTGAGCTTGCAAAGAATTTTAGCGGAGAGCCTTCCGGACGTTTTGTAAACGGGGTATTAGGAACAGTGTTTCGTGAACTTCAAGAACAGGATTCAGAGTCATGATTGACCATCTATACGATACAAATAAATTTCAAGAGCTTGAAAAAAAGCTCTCCGTTTCTTTTTCAAAGAAGGATTTGCTTTTGCAGGCATTTGTGCATCGCTCGTACCTAAACGAGAATCCAAATCTTCCAATGTTTCACAATGAACGCCTGGAATTTCTTGGAGACGCCGTACTGGAGCTCATGATTACCGAATACCTCTACCTTGCGTACCCTGAAAAATCAGAAGGGGAGCTAACTTCATGGAGAGCGGCTCTGGTAAACACAAAAATGCTTTCTTCCGTGGCAAGAGAACTTGGATTCAACAACTACCTCCTGCTTTCAAAAGGAGAGCAGAAAGAAGAGGGGAGAGCTCGGGAATTTATGCTTGCCAACACATTTGAGGCCTTTATTGGATCCCTCTATCTTGACCAAGGGCTTCAGGTATGCAAGGATGTGGTGGAGCGATTCCTTATCCCAAACCTTGCTGCCATTATTGATCAGAAGCTGTACAGGGATGCAAAATCGCGTCTTCAAGAATTAGCTCAAGAGAAGCTTGGTATTACTCCAACCTACTCTGTTTTAAAAGAATGGGGGCCGGATCATGCAAAGAACTTTCGAATGGGAGCTTACCTGAACAAAGACTTGATTGCAGAGGGAGAAGGATTGTCAAAACAGGAGTCAGAAGAAGAGGCTGCAAAAAAGGCTCTTGAAATAAAAGGGTGGGAATAACACAGAGAAACATATGGTAACAATCAGACTATTTCGTGTAGGAAAGAAAAATCAGCCATCGTTTAAGGTTGTTGTGACTGATAAAAAGAACGCGCCCGCGGGAGGACGCTTTTTGGAGCAGGTTGGGTTCTACAATCCTCTAACAAAAGAACGAAATCTCAACAAAGAACGTATTCTCCATTGGATTTCAAGAGGAGCTAAACCATCGGAAACCGTTCATAATATGCTAGTGGATGGGGGAGTGGTAGAGGGCGTAAAAATACCCGTACATAACGTTGTTCCCATAACAGAGCAAGAATCCGTAGCAAAAGCAGGAGAAAAATCTTGACAGCTCAAAGGCGGAAGGTATAGTGAGTCTAGTGAAAGGTCGAGTGATTGAACTGAATCGCAACTAATACCCGACTGAACCTATGACAGAAGAGAAGCCAGCATATCAGGATTTTCTTGAATACGTGATAAAGTCACTTGTAGATCATCCGGATGCAGTAGAGGTGGATCGCAAGATAGATGAAATGGGTGTACTCCTAACTCTCAAGGTGCACTCCGAGGATATGGGACAGATTATTGGGCGCCAAGGATCTACCGCAAGAGCTATTAGAACACTTGTACGAATTGCCGGCATGAAGGCACAGGCGCGCGTTAACATGAAAATTGAAGAGCCCGAAGGAGGACGCGGCGGAAGCCAGCAGAAGGAGGCTTTAGATGCCCTCCGTATATAGAATAGCTGTATGACGGGAGCGGTCGCGCCACATGTTTGGTGCGCCGTTTTCATTTCTATGTAATATGCGATTCGACATCATTACCATATTTCCTCAGCTCTTCAGCTCTTTTCAGCAAGAGTCTCTTATTAAGCGCGCGCAAGAGAAGAAAAAACTTTCACTTCATATCCATGACCTCAGGTTATGGACAACAGACGCACACAAGAGCGTTGATGAAAAACCTTTTGGCGGAGGACTGGGCATGGTTATGAAAATT
>JAUYJR010000021.1 GCA_030699255.1 bacterium
TTCATGCCGATTGGATCTTTGATACCACTCTCGCCGTCCACAATATACTGTTGGGGAACTGCGTCTACCACCTCTTTGTTTGGAGGAAGTGAGAATGCCTGAGCGGCCTGCAGAACCCTATCCACATCTTCTTGAGAGATCTGCCCATCCGCCCGAGAAACGGCAACAATGCCATGAGACGACAGCACAGAAACCCTGCTCCCCCCCAGATTTACCATTACCTCCTCAATGGCAGACCCGCACAACTGCTCTCCTTTTAGTTTTATGTTGGCAATATGCCTTGCAACCTCTTCTGGATTTGTAACGGCTCCCTTCTTCACACCGGAAGATGGCTCGCTAACACACCCAACAATTTCAAAATGCCCCTCCTCTCGCTGTTTTGCAACCGCAAGTTTTATGGCATGCGTTCCAATATCAAGCCCCGAAATAATGGTCTGGTGATTCATCCCGTTAGAAACAGATCGCGATCAATGCGAACTGTTGGTTATTTCTTTTACTCAAACGGCTATTTACTACACATTGTGTTGGCATGGCGTTGCAATATAGGCGATTGCGGTTTCTAACGGGATTCATGCAAAAAAAGACAAGTAATGGTTCTCTTTCTCTTTCATAATATCGGCTCCAACCTCTCCCTGCTCATGGTCGTACCCCAGTAAATGAAGTAGACCGTGCACAAGCATGGAGACCAGCTCCAGCTCAGGCAGTATACCATACTTTTTGGCATCTTTACTAATAACCCTTGGACATAGGAGTACTTCGCCCAATCCATCAACCCCGGGAAACGAAAGAACGTTGGCCGCATACTCTTTTCCTCTATACGCTTTGTTTATGCGCTTCATCTCAGCTTCCCCAATAAGAGCTACAGAAATATGCTCTTCCTTTTTTCCTTCTTGCTCCAGTACAAATTCTGCCACTTTGCGCAGGCGGCTTTCATTAACTAAGATTTTTGTGGAATTATAAATTTCAACCATACAAGATACGTTCCATTGTGAAAGAAAACCGAAGAAATGTAAAGAAAAAAAATAAGTCCACTTCGTAGGTGGACATGGGAAAACCATTTATAAAAACGAAACGGGCGGGGGAGCACAAGCCTCTCCCCGCCGCTTTTTCTATCTTTTTTCTCACCCCCACCTACATGGTGAGGGCATGTGATCTTGGCATCGCAGCCCACAGCATCTCCTGCCAAAGTTCAGCGAAAGAGATCTGCTGCGCTCGGCGCTGCCGTAATACCATTGAAACCCCTCCAAGGTACAGATTTCCTACCCCATCCAAAAAGGAACGAGAGGATAACCTATATCTACTCCCACTTCTTGCTTTTGTCAAATCAAAATCGCGCAACCGATATTGCGCGATAACCAAACTATAAACCACAAATGCTCTCTATGCAGAGAGTATCTCTCGCACAATATTGTTCACCACGGAGCCATCGGCTCTGCCCTTTACCCTGGGCATGAGCTCTGCCATGAGCTTTCCTATCTCTTTCATTGAGGTAACACCCGTTTTCTCTACTGCCTCTTTTACAATGGCACGAATTTCATCTTCACTCATCTGTTCCGGCAAATAGCAAACAAGACAGGCAAGCTCTGTTTTCTCTTGCTGAGCCCGATCTTGAGCTCCCCCCTTTTCAAATCCTTCAATTGCTTCTCTGCGTTTTTTTGCCTCGGAAGCAACCACTAGCTGAACCTCTTCATCTGTAAGGTCCGCGGAATCGGTTTTTCCCTCTTGAGCAAAGAGAAGGTGCTTGTCTTTTTCTTTCTGCTGAAGCGAAGACAGGAGCATACGAAGAGCTCCCATTAAAACCGTATCCCTTCGGCGCATTGCCGATTTAAGATCTTCTTTTATGCGATCGCTTAGAGTCATCAACTTTTCCTAGCTTGTATAACTTCTCATGCTCCTGCTTCTTCTCTAGGCGCCGAAGAGCCGACCTCTTCTGCATCTGCTCTGATTTTGGACGAAGCCGAAACTGCTTCTTCTTTGCTTCCTGCACAATACCGCTTGCCCGAACAGCTTTTGTGAAGCGCCTAATAACCGCCTGATTTGACTCTCTTTCTTCTCGCTCAACTTGTATGAGCGCTGTGCGTTTTGCCATAACTGTGTTTATTTATATTTCTTCTGCGTTTCCTCCTAAAATATGGAGATGAATGTGGTCAATAACCTGCCCCCCTTTTCTCCCCACGTTTATCTGTAACTTGTACCCCTCAAGATTCTGCTCCCGAGCAACCTCTTTTGCAAAGAGAAGGAGCTCGCCCATGAGACCTGCGTCTTCTCCTTGCAGGTGATCCACCGAATCTATGTGTTTTCGAGGAACCGCAAGCAGATGAACAGGCGCTTTGGGGTGGATATCTCTAAAAGCAATAAACTTCTCACGCTCTAAAACCATATCAGCTTTTACCTTCTTTTCTACAATATTGCAAAAGATGCACTCCATACTACTCACCTTTTAAGAGCTTTTTTACCTCTTCTACGGTATCTTGGAGCTTTACGGTTTTCTGCGCGCCCGACCCCATTGTACGGATTACAACGGAATTGTCCAGTACCTCCCGCTGTCCCATAATAAGCGTGTAGGGAACCCCCAACTTATCAGCGCGGGACAATTGAGCTCGCAGAGAGTCCCTTCCAAGAGATTCTGAGACGGGAATATTCGCTTTGCGCAGATCCTCAAAGAGTTTCATGCTCTTTTTCTTTGCAGCCTCGCCAAGCTGAGCAAGAAATACCTTTGGAGAAGGAGAAGAGGGGCGGATAACCCCTTGACGTTTAACGGCGGAAAGCACTCGGTCAATGCCCATGCCAAATCCAACAGCCGGAGTCTCTCTATCTCCATAGAGCTTAACCAAACCATCGTACCTTCCTCCTCCTCCTAGCGCGAGACCCACTCCTTCTGCATTTTCCGGCGTAAGATTTGCAAACACTTCAAAAACTGTTTTGGTGTAATAATCCAATCCACGCACAAGGTAGGGATCAAGGTGGTAAGGAAGATCGGCTTCATCAAAAAATTCCAACAAGCTCTTAAAGTGGTCTTTACATTCTTGGCAGAGGTAGTCAATCATCTGAGGAGCTTGAGAGCGAACCTGCTGGCATTTCTCTTCTTTACAATCCAACACCCGCAACGGATTGGTTTTTAGCCTTCTCCTACAGTCGGCGCAAACCGCGTACTGCTTGTTCCGAAGGTATGAAATGAGGGCCTTCTTGTAGTACGGACGACACTGGGAGTCTCCAATACTGTTTACCTTCACCACAACGCCGGGAAGTTTTAGCTCTTTGAGAATGGCAACAAAAATTTGGATAAGTTGTGCATCAATGGCGGCAGACTGGTCACCAAACACCTCAAGGTCAAACTGGTGAAGCTGGCGGTACCTTCCTTCTTGAGGACGCTCATACCTGAACAAGGGTCCCGATGTGTACAGCTTTACGGGCTGAGGAAGGTTGTGCATGCCATGCTGGAGAAACGAGCGCACCATACCTGGCGTAAACTCGGGACGCAAAGCAAGAATATCTCCTCCTCTGGTTTTTAGTGTATACATCTGCTTCTCCACAATATCGGTGGAAACGCCGGTTCCCTTTTCAAAAAGCTCTGCCTCTTCAAGTATAGGAGTGTCTACGCGCTGAAATCCGTAAAATGTCGAAATAGACTCCGCAACCTTAAGGATGTGTCTCAGGTAGGCCTGATCTTCAGGAAGAATATCATGCATGCCCGTGGGTGTTTGGAATTTGAGTTTTGCCATACTATTGGTATTGGGGGGTTTCGAATTTTGCAAACGTAGAGATGGGAAAGACACGGATGAGCGCTCTCCCAATAATATGGTCTTGAGAAAGCACTCCCCACTGGCGCGAATCGGAAGAAAATTGCCTGTTATCTCCCAAAACAAAGTACTCTCCTTCTCCAAGAACAACCCTGGAAGAACCTCGCGTCTCCGCGTGAGGAAGGTACGAGTTTTCATCTAGAGCAAAAACATTGGAAGATCCGGGGGAGGTTTCAATAATAACCCTATTGCCCTTAATTTCCACCACTTCCCCTGGGAGCCCCACAACACGTTTAATGTATCGGAACGATGGGTTGTAGGGAAAGCGAAAAACCACAACCTCGCCACGCTCAGGGGCGCGAAACCGATAGGATATCTCTTCAACAATGAGGTAGTCTCCATGGGTAAAATT
>JAUYJR010000025.1 GCA_030699255.1 bacterium
AAAGGAGTTTTTCAAGAATATTCCGGCCTTGGCTTCCAAACTGAAGGTGCTTTCCGATGTTGGATTGGGATACCTGGAACTTGGGCAACCTGCTCCAGCGCTTTCGGGAGGAGAAGCCCAACGTATTAAGTTGGCAACAGAGCTTTCTCGCAGAGACACCGGAAAAACGCTGTACATTCTGGATGAACCTACTACGGGGCTCCATCCCGATGATGTCAGGAGGTTAGTAGAGGTACTTTCTCGCCTTGTTAGTGGAGGAAATACCGTGCTTGTTATTGAGCACAACATGGACGTTATTCAAAGCGCGGACTGGATTATTGATATGGGGCCCAATGGAGGAGAGAAGGGAGGAGAAATTATTGCGGAGGGTCCTCCTTCTGTTATTGCAAAGAATAAGAAGAGCTATACGGGAAAGTATCTTGCACAAAAGCAAAATCTTTGATTCTTGACACTCGGGCTATTTCCAATTAGAGTGGATCATTAGCACTCAAAGGTCTCTTTTGCTAAATTAGTAACCTAATTAATATTACGCAGTATGAATATACGGCCATTAAGCGATCACGTGGTGATTGAGCCTCTCAAGAGAGAGGAAAAGACGGAGTCTGGTATTCTTCTGCCTGAAACGGCGGAAAAGGAGCGTTCCGAGCAGGGAAGAGTTGTGGCCGTGGGACCGGGAAAGAAAACAGATGATGGAAAGGTCATTCCCGTGGAAGTAAAAGAAGGAGACGTGGTACTGTTTACCAAGTACGGACCCAACGAGGTAAAGATAAAAGAGAAAGAATATCTGATTGCCAAGGCGGACGATATTCTTGCCGTCCTGGAAGATGGCAAATAACCAATAACCAAGAAACAAGATACAAACAATATTCAATAACCAATAACAAAATATTCAAACAAAATCAAAGACGGTAGAAAGATTGTTTGATTATTGAATATTTGAATTTGTGATTTGTTTGGTTATTGTTTCTTGTATCTTGGTAATTGTTTGTAAAACAAACTTATGGCAAAACAAATTATATACGGAGAAGAAGCAAGAAGGAGAATAAAAGCTGGGGTGGATAAGCTTGCCAACGCCGTGAAGGTAACGCTTGGACCCAAGGGTCGCAACGTGGTATTAGACGAGGGCTTTGGCTCTCCCACCATTACAAATGATGGAGTTACTATTGCTAAAAAGATTGATCTGCAAGACAAGGTAGAGAACATTGGAGCCGAGGTGGTAAAAGAAGTTTCTTCCAAGGCAAACGATGCCGCAGGAGACGGAACCACCACGGCAACCGTTCTTGCTCAGGCGGTTATTGGAGAAGGTATGAAAAACGTAACTGCGGGAGCAAACCCGTTGGCTCTTAGGAGAGGATTGGAAAAGGCAACGGCAAAAGTGGTAAGTCATCTCAAGAGCATTGCTAAGCCTGTTTCCACAAAAGAAGAGATGGCGCAGGTTGCCACCATTTCAGCCGAAGATGCCGAACTTGGCAACCTCATTGCGGAAGTTATGCAGGAGGTTGGCAAAGATGGTGTTATTACCGTGGAGCAGTCTCAGACGTTTGGCATTCAAAAAGAGATTGTGAAAGGACTCCAGTTTGATAAAGGGTACATTTCTCCCTATATGGTAACAAACGCCGAACGCATGGAGTCGGCTCTTGAAGATCCGTATATTCTGGTAACCGACAAAAAGATATCTTCCATTCAGGACATTCTGCCCACGCTGGAGGCGGTGGCAAAGACGGGAAAGAAGGATCTTGTGATTATTGCAGACGATGTTGAGGGAGAAGCCTTGGCAACACTGGTGGTAAACCGCCTGCGGGGCATATTTAACACACTTGCCATTAAGGCTCCCGGTTACGGAGATCGCAAAAAAGAGATACTAGAAGACATTGCAATTGTGACGGGAGCACAGGTGGTTTCAGAAGATGCGGGAATGAAGCTTGATAAGATTGAACTCTCTCAATTGGGATCTGCAAGACGCGTTGTTTCAACAAAAGAAGAAACCATTGTTGTGGAAGGAAAAGGAGAAAAAGAGCGCATTGATGCTCGCGTGCGTCAGCTTCGCACACTGATTGAAGAAACAACCTCGGATTTTGAGAAAGAGAAACTGCAAGAGCGCTTAGGCAAGCTTGCGGGAGGGGTTGCCGTTATTAAAGTGGGAGCAGCCAGCGAAGTTGAGCAGAAGGCAAAACAGCACAAAACGGAAGACGCGTTGGCAGCAACAAAGGCTGCGGTAGAAGAGGGAGTGGTCCCTGGAGGAGGGGTTGCTCTTCTTCGAGCCGCGGTTGTTATTTCCGCCATGAAACTGGAAGATCCGGAAGAAGAACTTGGCGTAAAGATTCTGCGCAGAGCGCTGGAAGCTCCTATTCGCCAGATTGCGGAGAATGCCGGCAAAGACGGTTCCGTTATTGCAGCTGAAGTTCTCAAAGGAGAGGGTGCGTTTGGGTATAATGCTGCAACCGACGTGTTTGAGGATTTGGTTGTGGCGGGGGTAGTGGATCCTGCAAAAGTGGTGCGTTCCGCCTTGGAGAACGCAGTATCCGCGGCCTCTATGCTACTCACAACGGAGGTTGTTGTGGCGGATCTTCCCGAAAAAGAAGAACAAGAAAAGAATCCTCACGGTATGATGCCGGAAGGGTACTAGGGAAGACAAAGGTATAAAAGTACACAATCGAGTCCCTTGGGACTCGCTTGTGTTATTGGGGGTTTCAATGCACCCGCGACGTTTCTTAACGGCTTCGCGGGAGCTCCGCCTAAAACGCCCGTCGAGGCAAAGCAGTTTGCTTCGACCCCTTGCTCTTTTGAGAGAGGCAGGTACAATGAAAACATATAACTTGTAATAGTAAATAACCTATGTCCCCAACAACCATTCTTCTTATTGTTCTTGGTGTTGTACTGCTCTGGCTTGTGATGGCATATAACCGGTTGGTTATATTGCGCAACAGGGCAAAAGAAGGTTTTTCCGATATTGATGTTCAGTTAAAGCGGAGGTATGACCTCATTCCAAATCTGATTGAAGCAGTAAAGGGGTACGCCGCGCATGAAAAAGGAGTACTTGAGCAGGTAACAGAAGCCCGCACGCGAGCGCTTTCCGCCGAGCAGTCGGGAAACGTAAAAGATATGGGCATGGCGGAAAACATGCTTGCTGGCGCTATGAAATCACTGTTTGCGGTAGCAGAAAACTACCCCGATCTCAAAGCCTCGGCAAACTTTGTGGAGCTACAGAGAGAACTGCGAGACGCGGAAGATAAAATTCAGGCTGCTCGGAGATTCTATAATACAACCGTTATGGCGCTGAATAGCAGTATAGAGAGCTTCCCCACTAACCTTGTTGCGGGAACCTTGGGTTTTCTTAAGCAGGACTTTTTTGAGATTGCCTCGCCCCAAGAACGGGAAACCCCGCGGGTAAACTTCTAATAAGAACAATGCGAAATTCGTTGATTGGAAATTAGAAATTCGTCACGAAAAAAGAAAATCGAAAATGGAAATTCGTAACGACTATCGACTCTCTTTTTTCGACTTTCGTAACGACTATCGATTTTCTATGTAACTAATTTCTGTTTTTCATGGCCAACCTGTACACAAACGTAGACTCTAATGTGCGCAAGACCTGGGTGTATATTACCGGGTTTTTGCTGTTTGTTATTGGGGTGGGCTGGTTCATCAGCTATCTCCTTGATACGGCATTCATTCTCTGGGCTGCGGTCTTCTTGAGCATTGCCATGAGCATTACCTCTTACTGGTACTCTGACCGTATTGTGCTTTCCATTACAAGAGCTAAACCAATAGAGAAACGGGATAATCCCGAGCTGTATCGTATTGTAGAGAACCTAAGTATTACTGCGGGCCTTCCTATGCCCCGCGTTTGTGTTATTGATGATCTTCATCCCAATGCGTTTGCCACCGGACGAGATCCTCAGCACGGTGTGGTTGTGGTTACAACAGGTCTTCTCCAAAAACTGGAGCGGGTGGAATTGGAAGGAGTGATTGCTCACGAGCTAGCTCACATTGGCAACAGGGATATTTTACTCTCCACTATTGTTGTGGTGCTGGTTGGGGTTATTGTATTGCTAGTGGACTTCTTTGTGCGAGTTGCGTTTTGGGGAGGCATGGGAAATAAAAGTGAACAGGGGTGGTTCCGCATTGTTTTAATGATTGTTGCTCTTGCCATGATGCTCTTGGCTCCTCTGCTTGCTCAGGCCATGAAGTTTGCCATTTCGCGGAAGAGGGAGTTTCTTGCTGATGCCACGGGAGCTCTGCTTACACGCTATCCTGAAGGACTGGCCATGGCGCTTCAGAAAATCTCGCAGGATCCCAACCAGATGAGAACGGCAAGCGATGCCACCGCCCACCTCTTTTTTGCCAGCCCTTTTCGAAACAAAGAGAAGAGAAGTTGGTTACACAAACTGTTTATGACACATCCTCCGGTAGAAGAAAGAATTTTGGCGTTAAGGGGACTTCAGATATGACAAGTATGAAGTGTCCTCTCTGTGGTGTTTTTCTTGGTAAAACCCTTCTTATGAATGTGGAGGTGGATTACTGCTCCCGCTGTCTTGGTATGTGGTTTGAGGAAGACGAATTGCGACAGGCAAAAGATGAGCAGGACAGGGATCTACGCTGGCTGGATATTGATCTGTGGAAAGATCATACAAAATTTCGCGTGGCCAAAGGGCATAAGCTTTGTCCCGCGCACAGGCTCCCGCTCTATGAAGTTTCCTACGGAGACTCAGCTATTAAAGTAGATGTGTGCAGCTTGGATCACGGCATCTGGCTGGATAGAGGAGAGTTCCAAGAGATTATGAACTACCTAAAAGAAAAGCAAGAGCATGAGATTCTCCACCACTATGCCTCCAACCTTATGGAAGAGTCATGGGAGGTGTTCTTTGGTCCCGAAATATTGCGGGAAGAGATTACAGACTTTTTAACTGTTCTTAAAATGCTCCGGTACAAGTTTGCCGTGCAGAGTCCCAAGATTGCGGAGATCATTTCCAGCCTGCCCCGATAGGTTGAAAAAGTGTTCTGTTATGTGCTAGGGTACAACTTGAATTCTACTCTGAAATGCAACAATCGTAGTTGAACAAGGCAGATTCCAAAATCTAATACAACAGTGCAATCCCTGTCTGGCGTCATTCCCAGCTTGACTGGGAATCCAGTGGTTAGGTCTGGCTCCTCGTTCCTTGATCGGGGTCGAGAACAAGCTTCACGGGGACAATCCTGGACATCCGCTTTCGCGGGGATGACAGAAAGAATATAATGCTGTTGTGTTTCAAGTTAGAATTCAATCAAAAGATTTGGAGAGGTGCGTGAGTGGTTTAAACGGCAGTCCTGGAAA
>JAUYJR010000026.1 GCA_030699255.1 bacterium
GGGCTCTCAACAATAACAAGAGTCTTCATGGTGTTCTTCATTGTAAAACTCTTTGCTCGGATATATTTTTTCCGCGGACCGTCATAAAACTCTGCTGAGTTTTTGACTCGCTCTCGCGCCGCCGCGCTCCGAGAGCCGCTGTAAAAACATATCCCTCACATGAGTTTTTTAATCTAGAGAATTTATAATTCAAAGCTGTTTGTTCACAATATATTAGGATGGGGGGCTTTGCAATGAGCGTAACCTTTCTACGCTCTCTGAAAGCATTTGGCAGTACAGGTTAAGCCCTACCGCATTAACCGTTCCGGACTGCTCTTTTCCAAGTAGGTTGCCAGCTCCCCGAATCTCCATATCTCGCAGTGCCAGCCTGTAGCCGGATCCCAGATCCTGGAGTTCTGAGAGCGCCTCAAGCCGCGCTTTTGCCTGCTCTCCCAGAGAACTTCCATGGAGAAAGTATGAGAAAGCCGGAATATCCGATCTCCCCACGCGTCCCCGCAGCTGGTATGCCTGAGCCAACCCAATCTTTGAAGCTTCTTCCACAATAATGGTATTTACCTGCGGTAAATGCAAGCCGTTTTCAATAATGGTGGTGGCAACCAGAACGTCGTACTCTTTATTTCTAAATGCGTCAAGCGTTGCAATGAGGTTCTGTTCTCGCATTCTCCCGTGAATGTGTCCTATGCGAGCCTTTGGAACAAGACGAGAAAGGAATGTAATAATCCTTCCCATGCTGGCAATGCGGTTGTGTAGGTAGTATACCTGTCCTCCTCTCTCCAGTTCTTGAAGAATTGCTTTCTTGATGGTTGATTGAGTTCTCTTGGCAATAATGGTGCTGGAAGGTACGCGTCCTTCGGGAGGTGTCTGTACCATGCTTACCTTCCGCAATGACGAGAGTGCCATGTGCATGGTGCGGGGAATGGGGGTTGCCGACAAGGAGAGAATGTCCAGAGACGAACGAAGATCTTTGAGCTTTTCTTTTTGCTTTACGCCAAACCGGTGCTCATCGTCTATAACCAGGAGACCGAGATTGCGGAACACAATATCTTTTGAGAGGAGGCGATGCGTGCCAATCACAATATCTATGGTGCCATTCGCCAATCCCTTCAGTATGGCTTTCTGTTCTGAGGGTTTCTGGAGGCGGGAGAGCATAGCTACTCGGAAGGGAAGATCCCCAAGTCGCTTTTGAAACGTTTGAAAATGCTGGTGCGCAAGAATAGTTGTGGGGCAGAGAAGAGCCGTTTGAGCGGTTTTTGCTACTCGCACCATGGCTCGCAGGGCAATCTCCGTTTTTCCAAATCCCACGTCTCCGCACACAATCCGATCCATGGGGGTTTTTTGAGAAAGATCTTGGTGGATTTCTTGAAGCGCCTGAACCTGGTCTGCCGTTTCTTGATAAGGAAACGATGCTTCAATTGTTGCATCAATGTCATCCGGCAGGGGGTACGGAGGTCTCTGGGCAACCTCTCTCTCGGTGTATGTTTTTAAGAGAGATTTTGCTAGTTTTTCAATATCTTCCCTTGCCTTCTTTTTTGTTTTTATCCAAAGAGAAGATCCAAGGCGGGATATTCTGGGATCCTCAAATCCCACGTATCGGGATAATTTGCGCTCCAATCCTATGGGGACGTAGAGTGTGTCTCCGGCCGCGTACTCCAGTTTGTACATTTGTTCCGTCTGTTCAGGGGAAATGCGCAAGGTTTCAATTCCCATAAATCGGGCAACTCCATGATCCAGATGAACCAAAAAGTCTCCCTCTTTTAGGGAAGAGAGATCGGAAAATGTCTTTTGAGATTTGAGACGCTTTTGGAGAACTTTTTTTGATGCTTCCTCATCTTCAATAAAAATTGCAAGCTGTTCTATCTGATCTATGGTGTTTCCCAAAAATTCAACACGAAACGCGCACGGGGTGAACAAGGGAAAGACCTCCACAATATTCCCTCGATTACTGAACTCTCCCGGGTATTGCACATGGAAGACTTTTTCGTACCCCATGGTGTCAAGATTTAAGAGAAGCTGGGAAATGGGAAAAGACCCCCCATTCTCTAAAAGAAGGGTATGTTCTTGAAAGAATGGATTTACTGCCCTGGAAGCAAGAATCTTTTCTCTGTTTTGAGCAAGCCAACCCTCCTCCTTTTCCAGAAAGTAGGGGGTGATTGCCGTAATAAGTATGCCCTCGGCCATATTCCTTGTAGTCATACGGCAATATTCTAGGCTATGCAAGTGCCGTCTTACTCAAGGCTCTCAAGAATCTTGTCTATTTCTTCTCTTATTTTCTCAAGGATGCGAGGGAGCTCTTCTTGCTCTTGGGAGCTAAAGCGAGAAAGCACAAACTTATCTGTGTCTTGCGGCTTTCCCGTTGCAGGAAGAACGCCAATGCGCATCCTCCAAAACGCCTGCGTTCCAAGTTCTTGAATAACCGAGTCAATGCCTCGGTGTCCGGCAGACCCTCGGTTAAAGACGGTTCGTGCCTCTCCAAACGGA
Organism: bacterium; assembly: GCA_030699255.1. GTDB lineage: Bacteria > Patescibacteriota > Minisyncoccia > Minisyncoccales > UBA10102 > JAUYJR01. The sequence goes on from JAUYJR010000026.1 coordinate 2,479, forward strand.
ATATCAATATCGTCATGAATAACAATGAGTGAAGAAGGAGGAATCTTCCGGTAGGAGAGAATGGCTTTTGCCGCCTTTCCAGACTTGTTCATGTACGTTTGAGGATTCATGATTATTACATCCTTGCCGTGGAGCATGCTTTGGCTTTGAAGAGAGAGAAGCGTTTTGTTGAGAGAAAGGGGAGGGAAGCTAGCAGTACTGGCAATGTTGTTAATAGCCAAAAAGCCCACGTTGTGGCGTGTCAGCTCATACTTCTCTTCCGGATTTCCCAGGCCAATAATCGCAATCATTTATGTAGTATACATGTTCTTGTAAAACAGGGAAATCGTGGTATGATAGGCCAATCATGAAGCCTTTTCTCCTTTTTATGGCAGAGACCGCAAAGGTTATTATTGTTGCGCTTGTGATTGTGGTGCCTATTCGAATGTTTATCTTTCAGCCTTTCTTGGTTCGGGGAGATTCCATGGAACCCAATTTTACCCATGGAGACTACCTCATTGTTGAAGAGATATCCTATCGGTTTCGCGCCCCTGAGCGTGGCGAGGTTGTGGTTTTTCGCTTTCCCTACAACCCATCGTTCCGATACATTAAACGTGTTGTGGGGCTCCCAGGG
>JAUYJR010000012.1 GCA_030699255.1 bacterium
ATGAGATCCGAGAGCACCTTGGTTGCCGCATTGCGAATGCGGGGAGCATTTTCGTCTCCCGGCATACGTTCTGCTACCCGGTACGCGGCCAAGGTAAGCCGCACGAAAAACTCCTTATTCATACTGTTGGTTATAGCAAAAGAAAGAACTCTAGTCAAAGGGGGAACACGCAATTCTCCTTGACAGATTCCTCCAAAAGAAGTACTATTAATCATGCAGGTGAGGTTCGTAGTCTTGATAAATATTCTGAAGACTGCGTCATCACAACCTCACCTGTACACTGCTCTTTTGTATTACTCCGCAGCATCAGAATTAAAGGTCATCCCCCTTCCTCCTCATTCTGATGCTGCATTAGGACCCTCTCATCTGCGAGAGGAGCAACTCTGCTCCTCTCGCAAAAACAAAGCCTCGTCTCCCCATGGACGAGGCTCTTTATTTGACAAACATTTCAAAGATTGCTATTAAATGGACAGTAAAAAGGAGGTGAGAGGATGATCCGCCAGGTATTCATTCGGAAAGATGAAGCGAAATACCTAGAATGCGGCGTGCTCATGCGATTGTCTCTTGAAGGAATTGATGCCACAACTTCTCCCGGCGGAGAAGCAATCATTCTTTCTTTCTATGACATTGTTTGGGTCTGGAAAGAAAGAGATGGCCTGTTCTTTCCTCGGGAATTGACACTGACTCCCGAGGAGTGGGACTGCGCCTTGCGGTCCATTGGCCTTCATTTCTATCCACCAAGACCCGCTGCAAGAGATTGACAGCGGGCCTTTTTGTTTCTATAACCAGAGCAGTTCCATTGTCACTAACACAGGTTGAGTTGAGCGTGCCCTTTTAGCTGCGCCTTAACGGGACCATTCTACCCAATCTAGGGCGCCATCATGACACATCGCTCCTCCCTGTTTAGTGAAAGATCCTCAACGCTATTGCGTTGAGGATCTTTGAATTACTGAGTAACTATCTTTTTATTTTCTTGCCTTTCCACCTGACGGCGACGACGTTGCATCACCCCCTTAAGTGGTACAGACTTAGATCTCCTGCTAAAGAAACGAACAATAACCCTCCAAACCAGAAGCAGAAACATTGGGTTTCCGCAGGCAGGGACATCACATACATGCCCCTTTCCCCGTTTATTGTCCCGCTTCTCTGTTCTACAGAGCGTGCATTGTAGATACCATTCATATCCGACCTGTTTGAACCCGCTCTGCTTGCGTCCGTTCCGCTTTGCCACATAAGTCCCCCTAAATGAGTTTGAGCAAATGCACTGAGATGAGCACCCCACTCACTTTTTCTTATGTGCCGTTCCCAACCCAAAAAACAACAGAAGAGCAGATCGTAGCCACAGCTTGAACGCGCACTGCCATTGTGAACAGCAGTTGCATTCTGCACTAGCCGGAATCTTTTTTATTGCCCCGTTCCCACAAACAGGACATTTAAACATCACAAGCTGCAAACCCCCTTGAGACTCACTCATCATGACCCTCCTCAATAAGAGATGTGGCTCAATGATCCGTTTCGAGTGTAGAACAAATAAGGCAATATTGTCAATACTAACCATGTCCACTTCGTAGGTGGACAATGGTGCAAAAAAAGAAAAGGGCACATCGTTTTGATGTGCCCATATTTCAATACGTCCCCTATGAAGCAGGATCATGCTCCGGATCCAAAAAGGTGAGTATAGGCTGAGTGAGTGCTTTTATGCCAGCTCCCCCTAAATGCTTCTGCGCAGGAGCAAGTCTCCATCTTTCTTCTCTGTATCTGCCTTTGTAGTAGAAAAATTCTTCTACCACCCACCGATACTGAGAATCGGCGGGGATACTCCTATTATACGCAGAGATCAGACACTCTGCCCGATAGAGATTCTCTTCTCCGCGGGCAAGCAACGCCCATGGAAAGTCGTCCCCCAGCTCGGGTTCCAGTCTCCCCAAATAAATCGCGTCTACCTCAATGCCAAACTTTTTTAGAGCACTGGCAAACAGATCAACGCCTCCTTTGGAACCAGGGCAAGAATGAGGATATGTGCCTACCCCTCCAATCTTCCCTCCACAATGAATACAATTGACGAGGTGTTTCCTCTCCTCTTGCTTTGCCACGGGCAATCCCCTCCTTTTTGTGCGCTGTGTAAAGAACAATGTGGCTTCAGACTAGGCTAAGAATACCCTCCTGTCAACCAGCATCATTCCACTGTAAGGCATTTGTTGCTATACTTATAGTATGGAAACATTTATACAATCACAAATATTCTTTTTCATTTCTTCAACAGGATTTATTATCCTCACAATCTTGGTTGGAGTACTCCTCTTTTATCTCATTCGCATAAGCTCGGCTTTTTCAAGAATTATTCATAAAGCAGAAGAAGACATAAATCGTATTGGAGATACCACAAAAGAAATACTTGAAGAGATACGGGATAACAGCTTATTTGAATTTTTCACCACGTTTTTCAAAAAGAAGTCAAAATCAAGGTCAAAAAAAATAAATAAATCATCTTAAAAAAATATGAAGAAACCTATCAAAAAAGGAATGTCTGCCGGTAAAAAAGTGGCAATAGGCGGAGCGGTTGCTGCTGCTGCAGCGGTTGGTGCGGGAGCCTACTATCTGTTGGGGCCAAACGCCAAAGCGCACCAAAAGAAAACACTTGCGCTTATAGCCAAAATTAAGAAAGAGGTTCAGAGCGAAATGAAAAAACTCAAGGAGGTGTCTACTCCCCTCTACCACAAAGCGGTAGATGCCATATCAGAGACCTATGCCAAACAGTACACAGCGCACGAGAAAGATATTAGGGATTTGGCAAAGAAACTCAAAAGCGAGTGGAAGGATGTTAAAAAAGCGGTAAAAAAGACCGTTAAAAGCTAGCACAAAGTTTAGTTCCGGTAGCACAAAGTTTAGTTCCGGTAAGCTTAAAAGTACAAAGGGGCCCGGCATTGCAGTAGCAATGGGGCCCCTTTTGTTTTACAAAGTGCGGCTAGTGCGAGAGATTTGCAGGAGATAGTACAAAGGGTTCAAACGCCCCATATAAGACAGGGAATACGAGATCGTGTTCTGCCCCTGGGGCTTGAACAGAATCCACTCGCCCTCCCCAAGGGCAACTACTTCACCAATCTTTCCCTTCATACCCCCGCCCGTAACAAGAATCAAGCCGGTAACAATGAGTTGCATTTCCTCGAGTTGTCTTTCCTCCTCCACCTCAATTCCTCCCTTTCTTGGGACAAGATTACTATCTGTATACACTACTATTCAATAATCCGTCAACACAATATAAAGCTTGCCTCCGGTAAGCTTTATTGGCAGAGGGAGTTTTGAGCAAAGATGGATCCGCCCTGTATCTCCAGACTTGTGAATACGGGGCAGGTTTCTCCAATAACATTAATAGCCTCATACGAGTTGTTTTCGTTGTGCATAATGAGCACATTCGAGCCAAACACCGCGTTCTCCGCAACACTTTCTATAACCATTTCATATCTCTTTCCATTCTTGAGGGTTACGTTTAGTAACTCCAGCTCCGACTTTTGCACATACAAAAGTCCGTAGCTTGCGTTTCCCGTTATAATAGCTCCCCCGTTTTGAATAACGGCATGAGAAATAACAGAGCCCGTGCTTGAAGGGTAAAACTGAATATACCTCCAGGATTTTGCCGATCCTCCAGACCAAGAAGAGTAGTCCGAGAATAGAATAAGATTCTCTTCCGTTCCCTCGGCTTTAAGTGTTCCGTATACGCCAAGCAGTATTGGATGAGGGCTTGGATTGGCAAACAATACCGTAGAACCCGGAGCAATAGAGAGAGTAGCACCTTCCCACACGCCAAAGTTTGAAATAATGAGAAATGGAAGGTTGTCGCTCTCCCAAACGGCAGCTGAATCTTTTATTGAACCTGTTACCGCAATGGCGTGATATGTGTGATCTAACACTTCATTTTCCAGCACAGTGGCATACGATCTGTTGAGATACACCGGGTACAGACCCTTTTCAAATGTGTTCTCCGTAATAGTTGAGGAGGCTAAGGGGCCATCTACATAAATGCCAATAGTATTATTGTAAAACGTTGAGTTTTTTATTGTTGGAGATCCCTCAATGGCAAATATCCCCGCCGTGGATGAAGAGGAGTAGTTTGCTCCGCGTATTTCAACATTCTCAATGAGTGAGCTTGAATTATAGAGAAATATTGCTCCACGCCATGTACTGCCAGAAGTAAATGAAACATTGCGAATGGTAGGGCTACTTCCCTCTATACCAATGTTAAACATCCTTTCAGCGCCAAGTTGAGAAAAATCCGGCTTATACAACCCACCCTCCACAACCGCATGTGAGATTTCAGAATTATTGGAGCTTGTTTCAAAAAATCTAATGCCATTCCACGCGCTGCTTTCCGCCCTTGTAAAGAGAATGGGGCTTTCTTCCTCCCCCTGAGCAAGTAGCGTACCTCGCACCAGAAGTTGTTTGCCCGTATTAAATGCCAGAGTAACTCCGGGAACTATCTTGAGTGTTTTTTCTTGGGGTATTGTGAGACTTCCCTGTGCCACGTAGGTGCCACCATAAGTTGGAATGGTTATTTCATTAAACTCTCCATATAACTGAGTGAGACGCTCCGATAAAATGATAGTTTCCTCATATGAAACAGAATTTTTTCCTCCCGGCGTTCCGTTTATGGGCTCCCCGTCTTTATCTAGTCCATTGCGAACAAACAGCGTATTAGAAGCCCAGTT
>JAUYJR010000039.1 GCA_030699255.1 bacterium
TTTTAACCCCGCAATGGGCGCGCGATACTCTGCTTCGTTATTGCTCGTCTCTCCAATATACTCTCCAAAAGACTTGAGAACATCTCCTTTCTCATTGCAAATCACAACGCCTATTGCCGCCGGCCCGGGATTTCCCCTGGCCCCTCCATCGGTATAAAGTAGGTAATTCATATACATTGGCTATACAGGCACTCCCGAAACTTTTCAATATTCTTATTCTCCACTCTAAATCCCGCGGCCCCCGGATGTCCCCCAAACGCACTGAGAAGGTCCTTGCATTTTGCCATTGCTTTCACAACATGAAAAGATTTAGGGGCTCGAGTACTGCCAACACTTGCCCCAGCTTTACGCTTATGTAAAAACACCGGTACGTCATACTCCCGAACCAGAATATTTGCAATTGATCCCAAAAGAACAAAGTCCGAAACCTTTACCTCTTCAAAAATAAGAGCTGGAGAGGAAGTTCCAATGCGTTCTTTTAAGAGGGTTGCTACTTTCTGAACCTCTCTATCCTTTGTCTTCCGCGCCCGCTCTAAACGCAAAATAGTATTCTTTGCCTCCTGCTGTGTTGTGGCGCGCAAAATATAGTATCCTCCAGGAATATCTTCTCCCCTATCTCGAGCCCCAAGAATGGAGATTGGGTAGTCAAGATTTTCAGTACTCATGGGATCTAAGCAGAAGTTGTGCCTTGAACGCAACTCAAGAATACCAGCGCGGGAAGATGAACAGAGAGCCAAAAGACCCCGCTCAACAATCTCCCTGTTGTCTTGTTCCAACGGCATAAGATCCGCAACCGTTCCCAAGACTGCAAGTTCCACTATGCAATCTTTATCACTCTTTGTTGCCTTTGACCCCAACACGCGTTCCGCCACCTTCATGGCAAGTCCGCACGCTGCCAGCGTCTTAAAGACATAGGGATCCTTTGGCTGTTTTGGATTCACAATAATATTTGCAGGAGGAAGATCGCCTGAAATTTCATGATGATCTATAACAATAACATCAAACCCCATTTCTCTTGCCTGCCGTATTTCTTCCCTGTTCCCAATGCCAAGATCTGTAAGAACCAAAAGCGCCGGAGCATACTCTCTAAAGCTCTCCAACACAGAAAGAGCCATGCCGTATCCATCTCGCTCACGATTGGAAAACGCCATATGATCCACCTTTCCCCCAATGTGTTCAATGGCTTCCTCGAGAATAAGAATGGAGGAAATGCCATCCATATCCGAATCCGAAAAGAGCACAATTCTCTCCTGATGCTTAACAGCCTTCCTGATTCTCCTCGCAGCTTTTGATACGTTCAGTATTTCATCCATATGTTTCTATTCTAATGCCAATAATCCGGGGAGTTCCTCTCCTGCCAAAAAATGTAGGGTTGCTCCTCCGCCCGTGGAAACGTGTCTAAAGCCCTCTCTCAATTTCTCTCTTCCTAAAAAGGCGGCAAGATCTCCGCCTCCAGCAACCGTACGTATAGCAGGAGAAGAAGCCAGAAACCTTGCTATCTCCAGAGACCCTGATCTAAATCTCTCTTCTTCCACCATACCAAGGGGTCCTGTCCAAAACACGGTGCGAGCATCTTTGATTTTTGAGAGAAAGAGCTCCCTCGTCTTATGCCCAATATCAAGAGCCCTTCCTCCTTCCATTATCCCGTCAATGGCGGGAACAACGTTGGGAAATTCCAAAAGCAGAGGTTGATCCTTCTCAAGCTTCTCCGCAATAAGGTTTCCCAAAAGAACAACGTCGGCCTTCTTTATAAGCTGCTCAATTACCCTCCCCTTTGATTCCACCTTTGCTCCTCCCACAATAACCACAAAGGGCTTTTGGGGATTATACTTAATTTCGGAAAGAACCCGCACTTCGCTTTCAAGGTGCAGTCCCCCATATGAAGGAAGTAGTGACGGAACACCAACAACAGAAGCATGGGAACGGTGGCAAACGCTCAAGGCATCGTTCACGTAGGCGTCGCCCAGCTCGGACAGTGACCTTGAAAATCCCACATCATTTCGCTCTTCTCCCTCATGGAAGCGGATATTTTCCAGTAAGAACACTCCTCCGGGTTGGAGGTTTTTCACGGCATTTTTTGCCTCTTTTCCCAACATGTATTGTGCTTTTGAAACAGAAATCCCAAGCTCTCGCAGAGCTTCCGCAATGGGAGCAAGCTTAAGAGACTCAATAACTTTGCCTTCGGGATCTCCCAGGTGTGTTACAAGAACCACTTTATGTCCCCGATCCCGCAACATGCGAATTGTTGGAAGAGAAGTCTTGATGCGGAACAAATCCAGAACCTTCCCATTATGCATGGGAACGTTAAAATCACATCTCACTAAAACTCGCTCCAATGTTGAGGGAATATCAATTGCCTGTTTCATTCTTTTTCTCAAATACAACCGTTTCTCCGGGACGAATCTCCTGTTTCTCGTGCGGTGGGGCATATTCCTTCTTTCTCTCCAGCGCGCTCAAGAGCACCTGTTTTAACGCTCCCCTATTTGGCTCCGTGCGTTGCCGTTGCTGATCACCCTGCTGCTTTGGCTTGGGATGAAAGAATACGGGTTCTTTCTGTGAAACTTCTTTTAGAGAAGTAAAGGAAGAAGAGGGCTTTAGCGCAACAGGAACCGTTGGCTGTTTCATCTTTTTGCGGCACGCCTTGCAGTACACGGGACGCTTACCATCCGGAGGAAATACCACCTTTGTTTCTTTCTTACATGTAGAACAAACGGCATCATACAAAATTGGGGCTTCCGCATCCTGCACCAACGGAACCGCGGGAGTTCCTGACTCTTCCCCAATCATATTGGCAATATGGTGGGCAACATCTTTTATGGGCGTACCATATTTTTGCTGGGATCTTGCAATAGCATGGTCACGCCATGAAGGAGAGAGCGGTGGCGGAGGAGGAAGCGTTTGTGCGGAAAACGGCTTACTTGAAACTCCGTCTATCATGAGTTTTACAAATATGTTGTACTTGGCAATGTTGACAAAGTGATTCATAAGAAAATACGGAGTGAACTCCTTTTCCAAAAACTCGGCATCCTCTGCCCCAACACGGAAAGAAACAAGTGTTCCCACGTTGCCAAACACGGCATTCTTGAGATGTTCCGTTTCTTCTTGAAGCTGATCAATATACTGGTGACTCAGACTTAGACAGAGACGATACTTGCGAGCTTCCGAAAGAATGTTTATGAAGCTGTCCGTTGCAAAGTTTTGAAATTCGTCAATGGTAAGATAGAAATCGTTGCGGTCTTCTTCTGGTATATCCACCCGAGACATGGCGGCCAGCTGTAGTTTTGTTACCAGGAGCCCACCCAACAGTCTTGCATTGTCTTCTCCAATCTTTCCCTTTGAGAGGTTTGCTATGAGAATCTGCTTGCCGTCCATAACGGTGCGCATCTGTATGGTGGACTTGGGCTGGCCAATAATGTTACGGATGAGAGGATTTGAAATAAACTGCCCAATCTTATTCTGAATAGCAGCTGTTGCCTCAACCTCGTACCGCTGTGTATACCTTGAATACTCCTTGAGCCAAAATGCTTTCACCACGGGATCTTGCACCTGGTCCACTACTGTGGTGCGGTACGCCGCGTCAGACAGCATGCGGTTAATTCCCAGCACGGTAGATTCCGGAACCTCAAGAAGAGCAAGGACCGCGTAGTTCAAAATGTATTCCATACGGGCTGACCAAACGTCGGGCCAAATTTTCTTAAACACGGACATAAGACCCGAAGCTACCATATGGCGCAGATCGGGATCTACGTTTTCCATTACGTTAAACGCAATTGGGTGGGTCATGTCGGCCGGATTAAAGTATACAACATCTTCCACT
>JAUYJR010000044.1 GCA_030699255.1 bacterium
GGGGAGAACCGCCGCCGGCAACAGAGCTATTCGTTTGAAAATGGGAGACGAGGTGATTGGGGTAGATTCTATTGCCATAGGGAAAGAGGCATATGTTCTTGTACTCACTGAAAACGGATACGGCAAGCGAACAGACGTCAAAGAATACCGTATGCAAACAAGAGGGGGGTCTGGTATTAAAACAGCAAACGTTACGCCCAAAACAGGAAACTTGGTGTATGCCGAGATCCTCAATGGAGACGAAGAAGATCTCATTGTGATTTCCCGCAAGGGGCATGTGATACGAACCTCCATTTCTTCTATTCCGCAGATTAGCCGTTCTACCCAGGGGGTTCGCATTATGCGGCTAGAAGAAGGAGATAAGGTTGTGTCCGCCGCCTGCGCGTAGTATAATTCTTTCATGAGTACCAAAAGCAAGATTACAATGCTTCTCTCCGGTATTTTCTATGGAGGACTTTTGTTGTTTGGTGGTGGTGTGCAATCAGCAGATGCCTGTGACCCAAATGTGATAGGAGATAATCAGCTTATTGGATGCGCGTATCGATTCCCTACTTCTAAGGAGGAATCATTCGAGCTTGGGACCATGATTGGCACTGCTCCTCCGGGTCCAAAGCTTGAAGGAGGAGTTCTTAAATATCACGCGCCACTCGGGGGGCTTCTCAACTTTGATATTGGAACAAGTGACTTGTCTAAAGCCTCAGAGTCACAAATAACGACATATGCCAAGGACGATTTTCTCATTCGATGGAAAGGCAATTTTTATTTCCCGAAAGGAGATTACATTTTTAAAGCAACAGCTGACGATGGTATTGCGATATTTGTAAACGGAAGTAAGGTAATAAATGCGTGGAATCAGGAGGCAATAAACACGCCACAAACAAGCAAGACGGTTTCCCTGGAAAAGGGAGAAAGAGTGTCTATTGAAATCCAGTATAGAGAAGACAAGGGAGCGTCATCAGCAAAAGTGGGATGGCATAGTGTATGTGGGGGAACTTTGGATGCGAAGAGGGAGGTAGAAAAAAACATGTTTTTTGGATGCGTTCCCTCTTATGATCCTTATGATCCATATCTTCTTCCTCAGCCTATCAGTGCCATATCTGGGGCTGTATTTGACAAAGCAGGAACGTATACTGGATTTGTTTCTGACTTTGAAAAGAATGGACCTTTTTGGAGGTATTTGTTGGGATATGGGTTTGTAATTCGTCCCTCGTGGAACAATTCCGCCTCACCGGTTTTAATCTCTGAACCTGTTGACAACTTTACCGTAAACTATGGGGGAAGAATAGAGTTTGATGAAGGAACATATGAATTTATTGCGCGTGCAGATGATGGGGTGCGGGTTACCGTTAACAATGAGACGCTATTTGATAGATTTTCATCCACAGGGAGCTTTGGTTCTTATACGCTTTCTGCCAACAAAAAGATGCAAGCTGGTACTCATGCGGTAAGTGTTGATTTTGCGGAAGAGAAAGGAGATGCAAAGGTTGCTGTTGGATGGAGGAAATTGGGCGACCTTACAGCTCCCATGACTCCTACCACCACTACCCCGGCAACTCCTACCTCCGATCCTGCAGGCACAACCACTGTTACTCCGGGAGGGCGGCAAATGATTGAGTTTAAGCCTCCAACATCGGCAAAAACGCTGGAAGAACTACTGCAAGTAATTATGCGTTTCATGTTCTACATGGCAATTGCGTTAGCCCCTCTCTTTTATGTTGCCGCGGGATTCATTTTAGTGGTTGGGGGAGGGGATCCAAAGAAAGTGCAGTTGGCAAAGGATATTTTTCTCTGGACAACCATTGGCTTTGTGGTTATACTTATTGCAGCAGGATTGGAAATGGTAATCCGAGATGTTTTGGGTGTTCGTCAGTAATGCGCGTTTCAAGAAAGGTCGATTCTTGGCCATAGAAAACATTGAATACAAAACGTGATTTTGTGAACATGAAGATGAATTTAAAACTAATGGGAAGGTTTTTTGCGGTTCTGTTACTGTTTACTCTGGCATTTAGCGTTGTTCCAGGTTTTGTTGATGCACAAAAAAAATTGGGCGAGGCATGCACAACTAATGAGGAATGCACAAGTAAGATTTGTGATATAGGAACGACTGCTAACGTCGGGACAAAGATTTGTATTGAAAAGCTACCTACGCCATTTACAACTCTTGCGGGGGTGCTTTCGTTTCTAGACAGAATGCTCAATATTGTGTTTGCCATTCTCTTAATCTTTGTTGTCATTATGCTTGTTTGGGGCTCTCTTGAGTTTGTAACCTCAGGGGGAGATGAGACAAAGGTTTCAGCTGCTCGCCAGAAGATGCTGTATGCGGTACTAGGACTTGTGCTTGCCCTTGTTGCGGCGGGTATTCCTCCGCTTGTCCGAAGCATTATTGGAGCGTAAGGTTTGCTTTGATATACAAACATACAGGGCTTTTCAAAAGCCCTGTATGTTTGTATAACGGGTATATGCTTGTTTGATAAAGCTCAGAGCAAGCCGCGGTGGTGGAACTGGCAGACACGCCGGCCTTAGGAGCCGGTGGGGTAAAACCCGTGAGAGTTCAAATCTCTCCCGCGGCACCACAAACAAAAACTGCCTCATGAGGCAGTTTTTGCGTTCCAAGCACTACTCCATTGTTATAATTCTTCCACCTCTATTTTCCGTGTTTTTTGCTTGTTTAGCAGAGGCAGGCGAATTGTAAGTACCCCGTTCTTCATAGAAGTTTTTGCTTTGTCGGGATCAACTTCTTCAGGGAGAATAATTTGCCGGGAAAACGCTCCCCAGTAGCATTCTTCACAGTAGTATTTTTTTGGTTCGCTAGCATTGGGATCTTTGCGCTCTCCAACAATGGTTACCATGTCGTTCTCAATGGAAATATCCAGATCTTTTGCCTTCACTCCCGCAATGGCGGTTTGAATAACAATATCGTTATCGGTTTGATACACATCAATAACCAGCTCTCCTTCTGCTTTCGGCCAAGAAGGTTCGTCTTCTTCTTGGGGTTCATTGGAAGGTTCGTTCAATGGTTCCTCTAAAGCATCTTCCTTAATGGCAGCCTTTATCAAGATCTTTTTAAAGACGGGTTCTTCTGTAGTGTTTTCAACACTCAAATCTTCTTTGGGGAGATTGGCGCTTAAATTATCCTTGAGTTTTTTTAGGAAAGACATATTGTGTGGGGTTTTTTGTGCCCAGAGGAGTCCACTCACAAATACTTTTCATGTATCGAACATTTGAGAATGCCCAGGCGAGAGACATGGCAAGCCCTATGAGAATAAGGAGAGGAACAAGAAGTTGTGAGATATCTCCTACCTTTAGTATATACATATTAAACACTCCGTGCAATACAATTGCAATGGTAAATCCCATTAGGAGAAAGCGCCATTTATGCTGCTGGTGGAAAAATGAGAGTACCATAAAATATCCAAGCATGCCTGAAAGCAAGGCGTGCAAAAAAGTGGAGAAGAAAAAGCGCAGCATGGTAAGTAAAAGCACATTGGGAATAGTAGCTCCAATTGCCAGGTGCTCAAAGATGTATTTCATGTTTTCCGCCGCGGCAAATCCAAGTGCGGCAACAATCATGTAAATCATAATATCAACGGGTTCATCTATTTCCTGGCTCTTGAGAGCGCCCCACACAACGGTAAGGTATTTTATGACTTCTTCCACCAGTGCAATGCCAATAAATATGAATAAAAGTGTAGAGACTGCAAGGGAAACGGGAAGAGAGGAGAATATTCCGTCAAAACTCCATTCTATAAAATAGGTAGGAACAACCATAATCATACCCAGGAGAAACACACGAATAATCATGTGCTTGGGTTCGGGATTCCGGTCTTTCTTTAGATAGTAGGAGAGCCAGATGATGCTGGGGAGCAGGCCAAGAATGCCAATGAGTAAAATATTCATAGCTTACGCGGGCCACTTCTCAACCATTAATAGCTGAGCCTTTTTCTTTCCCGGAAGCTTGGTGTAGAGGTCTTCGGTAACAAACGGAATAAATGGATGAAGAAGCTTAAGAATATCTCCCAGAATGAGAGTGAGCAGCTGCTGTCGGGAATGCCTTTTTTTCTTATCTTCTCCTTGCAGAAGAGGTTTGGATTCTTCAATTATGTTGTCCGCAAACGTGTGCCAGGCGTAGTGGTAGAGGAGCTCTGCTGCCTGAGAGAGGCGGAGGGAGTCCATGAGAGTTGTTGTCTTCTTTGCAACGTTCCGGAATTCTTGGAAGATTTTCTTATCTTCTTTATTCAGAAGCTCTTTTACGCCGGGCTTATAGTCTTGCGTGTGCAAAAGGGTAAATCGGGTGATGTTCCAGAGTTTGTTCATGAAGTTGCGGTATCCCCGTATGCGATCTTCTGAAAGTTTCAGATCGTTTCCGGGGGCAGCGCCAATGAGCAGAGAGAGGCGGGTGGCATCGGCTCCGTACTTTTGAGCCATATCCAGGGGATTAATAATATTGCCCAAAGATTTTGACATTTTTCTGCCTTGATCATCCCTTACCATGCCGTGAAGGTAAACGGTTTTAAACGGAACCTCTCCCGTTAGGTATGTTGTCATAAGAATCATCCTTGCAACCCAGAAGAATATAATATCATATCCGGTTTCTAGCACGGATGTAGGGTGGTATGTCTCAAGGTCTCCCGTTTTTTTAGGCCAGCCCAAGGTTGAGAGCGTCCAGAGGCCGGAAGAAAACCATGTATCCAATGTATCAGAATCTTGCTCAATGGGTCCGTCGCAGTACGGACAGATTGTTATTTGTTGAATACTAACGATCGGGTCTTTGCATTTCAATTTCGAATTTTCCTGTTTACAATAGTAAACAGGAATCTGGTGTCCAAACCAAATCTGCCGAGAGATACACCAATCTTGCAGGTTGTTGATCCAATGGTAGTAGATTTTCTCAAAGCGTTTTGGAAGAATTTCAATCTGCTTTGTTTTTACCGCGTGCAACATAAGCTTCTTAAGCGTAACCTGTTGCCCCTTCTCTATGCCTTTAACATTACCGTGAGGAAAAGGAAATTCCTTTGTTACGTTTATAAACCACTGGCGCATAATTTGAGGCTCAAGAGTTGCTCCTCCGCGGGAGTTCATTGCCACCCTGTGGGTATACGTCTTGTCAACGCTTTCCAAGAGGCCTTTCTTTTGTAGCTTCTCTACTAAAAGGGGGCGAGCTTTTACAATATGAATGCCGGCAAATTCATTTGCAATAGGCAAGAGCTTGCCTTTTAGGTCAATAATCTGCTCTTTCTCAAGGTTGTGCCGTTGAGCAATTTCAAAGTCTGTTTTGTCGTGCCACGGGGTAATAGTCATAACACCCGTGCCAAATGATTGGTCAATGGATTTGTCTTTTATAATTGTTGCCGTTACAGGGCCGTCTATCCATTTAACCTCAATGCGTTGTCCGTGTTTGTACGCTTTGTACCGCTTGTCATTGGGGTGCATAACAACATACTTGTCTCCAAATTTGGTTTCGGGGCGGGATGTGCCAATGGTAAAAGGTCCGTACTTGAGGTAGTAGAATGGAGCCTGCTCTTCTTTCCATTCTATTTCGTCGTCTGAAACGGTGGTTTGCATTCTTGGATCCCAGTTTACAATGCGATCTCCTCGGTAAATGAGCCCTTCCTCGTACATGCGCCTGAAGGCGGTGCGGGTGGCTAAGCTTCTTGGTTCGTCAAGCGTATACGCCTCCCTACTCCAATCCAAAGAAGATCCCATGCTCTTGAGTTGGTGCACAATGGTGTCATGACTTTCTTGCGCAAATTTTTGTACAAGCTCAAGGAAATTCTCCCTTCCCAAGTCATGCCGCGTCTTCTTTTCTTTTTTAACAAGCTCGGCCTCCACCTTGGATTCCGTGGCAATTGCCGCGTGATCGGTGCCGGGGATCCAGAGTGTTTTGAGTCCTTGCATTCTTGCTTTACGAACCAGCACGTCTTCAATGGCAAGCATGGCGGCGTGTCCCATATGCAGGGTTCCGGTAACGTTGGGAGGAGGCAACACAATACAGAACGGCTTTGCGTTCTTTTTGCAGATGCCTTTTTTAATACACACATCGGGATTAAAAAATCCGCTCTTCTCCCACGTCTTATATATGTTCTCCTCTGTTTCCTGAGGATTATATGCTTTTGACAGTTCGTTCATACAATTGCTCTATCCTACCCTTAAATTGGGGTTTGCTTCAAGAGGCGCAGAGCTTTTTTGGGAAGCATGCGCAAGTCCCGCAATGGCTGGAATAAGTCCGTTGTCTCCACTCAGAGAGGGCTTGGAAGC
>JAUYJR010000055.1 GCA_030699255.1 bacterium
GAGTTGAAGTTTTCAATGTATTAGGGTATATATATGGAGCAAAGCCCCTGTGGTGAAATGGATATCACAACGGTCTTCGGAACCGTTATTCCGGGTTCGAGTCCTGGCGGGGGCACATTTGGTTGCGCTTCTTGTGGCAACAAGATACAATAGAAAAATATGAAACGATGGGGGGTTATTCTTGTGGTTGTTGCTCTGCTCTTTGTAGGATTGTTTGCTATTGTTCCCGGCATTGCTCAGGCGCAGGAACAAGTAGGGCTAGTACCTTGCGGAGGAACAAATCAGCCCCCCTGTGACTTGTGCCACGTCTTCTCGCTCTTAAACAACATTTTGAACTTTATCTTCTTTAGGGTGGTACCCCCCATTGCGGTGGTCTTAATTATGATTGGAGGGTTCTTTTGGTTTTTGGCGGCGGGAGATCCCGCAAAAGTAAAGCAAGGAAAGGACGTGTTCTCTGCTGTTGTTATTGGCCTCATTCTCATATATGGAGCATGGATATTTGTGAGCACCTCCCTCACATGGATGGGTGTTGCTCAATGGACCGGACTAGGCAGCTGGTGGCAAGTTGATTGCGAACTGGGGAAACTCCAATATACGGGAAGTGGAGGAAGCTCTTCTGGAGGAGGATTTGTTAATATTGTTCCGGGAACATTATTTGCCGGAGCGGCAACCCCCTACGGAAGTCCTATTAGCGGAACGATAACATCGCTTCAGATAAATCGAATACACCCCATAACAGGAAAACCGGATGTGCACACGGGCATTGATATAGGAGCACCGGAAAGCAGTGCAATATGTAGTTCCGCGGAAGGGAAGATTATGTTTAGAGGACCGCGCGGCGGATATGGAAATGCCGTTATTGTTGACCATGGAACATACACAACGCTTTATGCTCACATGAAAGAATTTGCAAATAAAAATGTTGGAGACAATGTCTCCAGGGGCGATGTGATTGGATATGTTGATTCTACGGGAACGTCTACCGGACACCATCTCCATTATGAGATATTTAAAAAGACCAACGCTACCGCCTTAAGAGTAGATGCCGGAGCTGCGCAGTGGGGAGTGTGTGGATCTCAAAATTGCAGAGAAACTCCTCCGTCATTTGTAACCTCTGTTTGTAAATAATGCACCGTATGGAAAAACGCTATATTATTCTCGCCCTCCTCATACTAGGAACCATTGCTCTTGTTGTGTTTTTGATAATAAAAAACCAGCCCGACGAATATATTGAAGCTGTAGTTCCTAATCCAGCGCTTGATTTTGGCCTTGACCTTCATCTTGAGGATGCGGAAATTCTTTTACAAAACACCTTTGATCCCGCCACTACCCTTGAGAGCATGGAATACCGTCAATCCATGGAGAAAGCGCAACAATCCCTCTCTTTTCCCCTGCAAATACCAAGAGGAACGATTTCATATACTCCCGAGTTTATGCGTGCATGGGCATATGAAGGAAGAGAGGAATTCTCGGCAACATATAAAGGACAATACGGATTTGCCGCCCTCACAATCACAAAGGAATTTTCTCCGGAAGCTTTTGGACCCCCCAATGAAACTCCTTTGCTCCAGAACGGAGAGAGAGCCTCTTTCTGGGTATTTGAAGGAAAAGGATCTATCCCCAACCACAAACTTCTCTTGTTTTCCTTGTTTGATCACAATGGCGAGACCTACTACTATTTCATTGAGTCAGATGATCTTTCTTTGAACGAACTCCTTGAGCTTGCAAACTCTTCTATTTCCAATTAGAATGCGCGAGAAACGCCCTCATAGCTCAATTGGCAGAGCAACGGACTCTTAATCCGCAGGTTCCAGGTTCGAGTCCTGGTGGGGGCACACATTATTTTCCTTATACGATAGGGACTTGCATTTTCTCTCCTCTTGCCCTATAGTACCTCCACTTACCAACTAAACAAACACCATCCCATGCTCACCCAACGAGAAAAGGAGTCCTTAGTTGAAAAATTCAAGATCCATGCTTCAGACACGGGGTCTATTGAGGTGCAGGCCGCTATTCTTACAGAAGAAATTCGCCAGCTTTTGTTGCATCTTAAAGAACATGCAAAAGACGTGCACTCCAAGCGAGGTCTCCTCAAGATGGTAGCGAAGCGTCGCACACTCATCTCGTACCTCAAAAGAGAGGATGAGAAGAGGCATGCGAGCCTCATCAAGAAGCTTGGGTTAAAGCACTAAGTTCTGCGGAACACTATGACATCAAAAAACAAAGAGCAACGGGTTGCTGTGGTCATTGACGTGCAGAATCTCTACCATTCAGCAAAGAACCTCTACCACGCACGGGTCAATTTTCGGGAGCTTCTCAAAGATCTTGTTGCGGGAAGAAAGCTCATTCGGGCATTTGCATATGTTGTACGAACAAAAACAGGCGAAGAGAAGCCTTTTTTTGATGCGTTAGTAAAGCTTGGTATTGAGACTCGGGTTAAAGATTTACAGGAGTATTATGGGGGACTAAAGAAAGCCGACTGGGATGTTGGTATTGCGGTGGATGCCATAAAGGTAGCTCATTCCGTTGACGTTATCTGCTTGGTTTCCGGCGACGGAGACTACCTTCCACTTGTGGAGTACCTGCAAAACCACGGAAAGCGGGTAGAAGTTATGGCATTTAAGCGTTCCTCCTCCTCTCGCCTCCAAGAGGTTGTGGATGAGTTTATTGATATTGAGGCATCTACAGATAAATATTTGTTACGATCTCGCTAGAACATCATGGAAAATCGCTTTGCAATTACCATAGGAAACAAGGAAATCTCTTTTGATCTCAAAGACTTAGCCTCTCAGGCAAACGGGAGCACACTCGTCCAAATGGGAGACACCGTGATGATTGTTGTGAGCCTCATGGCACAGGGAAAAAACGACAAGAATTACTTTCCTCTCATGGTGGACTATGAAGAAAAGTTCTACGCCGCGGGCAAAATTCTAGGATCCCGATTTATGAGGAGAGAGGGAAAGCCAAGCGATGAGGCCATTATTACCGCCCGCCTCATTGATCGCACCATTCGGCCTCTCTTTCCAAAGAATTTTCAAAACGAGACACAGGTTGTTGCAACATGCCTTTCATGGGATACCGAGAATGATCCCGATGTTTTGGGTATTCTTGGAGCATCCCTCTCCCTTGCTCTCTCCAATATTCCTTGGCAGGGACCTGTGGGAGCTGTGCGCGTTGGAAGAATTGAAAACAAATTTGTTATAAACCCCACATATAGCGAACGAGAAAAGAGCGATCTTGATCTCTTAGTTGCGGGAATGAAAGACGGCAACAACATTGTGGTAAATATGATTGAAGCTTCAGCAAACGAGGTAAAGGATGAGATATTTGAGCAGGCTATTCAGGAGGCGTTGCCTCATATGCAAGCACTCATTGAGTTTCAGGAACGCATTGTTGCCTCACATGGAAAACAAAAAATTGCCCTTGAAACAGAAGAGCCACAGGTGGATCTTATTAAAGCTATTGGTGAGGTTATGGGAACTAAACTACAAGAGGCTCTCTTTGGAGGAACAAAGCTTGAGCGCGCGGAAAGAGAGCGCGCAGTAAAAGATGAGGTTTTCTCAGCTCTGGAAGAAGCTTATCCAGATCCTGGCGCACGTTCCTTTATTGCAACATTTCTTGAAGAAGAAGCGGAGCGGCTCATTCACGAAGCAGCCATTCAAGAAGGAAAACGAGTAGACGGCAGAGCACTGGATGAAATCCGGGAGCTTGTTGGAGAAGTTGCTATACTCCCCCGCACACATGGATCCGGCATATTTCAAAGAGGAGAAACGAGAGCGCTTTCTATTCTCACACTGGGAGCTCCCGGAGACTACCGCATTATGGAAGGCATGGAGCTTAACGGCAAGAAGCGGTTTATGCACCACTACAACTTTCCCGCCTACTCTGTTGGCGAAATAAAGCCCATGCGGGGACCAGGAAGGAGAGAGATAGGGCATGGCATGCTTGCGGAGAAAGCTCTGCTCCCGCTTATTCCCTCGTTTGAAGACTTCCCGTACACTATTCGTATTGTAACGGAAATTCTTTCTTCAAACGGTTCAACCTCCATGGCGTCTGTCTGTGCATCCTCTCTTGCCCTTATGGATGCCGGCGTTCCCATTGCCCGACCTGTGGTTGGCATCTCCTGCGGGCTCATGATGAGCAAAGAAAAAGAATGGAAGGTACTTACGGACATTCAGGGACCAGAGGATCAGCACGGAGACATGGATTTTAAGGTGGCAGGCACCACAGAAGGCATTACGGCGGTTCAGCTTGATGTGAAGGTAAGCGGACTCACAATGGATATTATGCAAGAAGCAATCAAGCGGGCGAGCAAGGCAAGACACACCATTTTGGAAAAAGCTATTCTTCCGGTTCTCTCTTCGCCTAGATCGGATCTATCTGTGCACGCTCCCCGCATTATTACCGTTCATGTGCCTCGGGAGAAGATTGGTATGGTTATAGGATCCGGAGGAAAGACCATTAACCGAATTATTGAAGAAACAGGAGCCGCAATTGATATTGAGGATGACGGCACTATATTTATTTCAGCGCCACAAAAAGACTCAGCAGAGCGAGCCGCAGAAACCGTGCGCAACCTCGTACGAGAAGCAAAAGAGGG
>JAUYJR010000057.1 GCA_030699255.1 bacterium
CCGCATAATACCTTTGCTCCACACCCCAATCCTGTGCTTATTGTTTGCACGCACGTGGTTTTCCTGGCCCGCGTACGGAAAGTAAAAATCGCGAACTTGTCCCCGGGCGTCAAAACAGAGCAACATTCGCCCGTTTCCTAAAATAAAAGACTTGGGCATACTAGGCGATATGTAAGGTGAGGAGGCGGGCTAGTCCGCGCTTGGTGGCGCTCTTTCTCATCTTTTGAGCAAGCTCTTTGTTCTGTAACACTTGCTCAACCCATTGGGCAAAGTCATGCTTTTCTCCGTTTACATGGTGAGTGAACTGTTCTTCAGAAAGCAGAGGAAGAGCGTCTCTCAACTCTCGCAAGCTCGCAACAACAGGGCCGTGGTGCATCCAGAAGCAGTGTTCGGGAAGCGAGACCGAAGATGGTGCGTCTTGTGCGAGTTTTGGTTTTTTCATGAACATGGGAAACATGTTAAGAAGGAATTACCGATTTTGGCACGCACGTTTTCGACCTTTCAGAAGCCTCTTGTAATCTCCACTCCATATCGCGCGTAACATTCATAAAGGCAATATATGCCTCATAGGGAGATTCATGGGCGTTAAAATATTTATGTACGTCTCCGTCAGCGAACCATTTTGTGCACATGTAGTAAAAGTGATCCGAAGTTTGCAGCCTTCTCCAGTCTTCCAGCAGGGCCGGATTGTTTGTTTTTCGTACCGAGTCCTCCATTTTGTACAGGCGAGAGAAGGCGTCTTTCTGCATCTCGTTATCAAGCCAGGCTGAAAGGTCTCGCTCCGTGTCAGCCCAGGAGAGAACATCCGGAATGTTCAAGGGAGCAACGGGCGAGAACCGTCTGAACGCCTCAGAGGGGGTGAGAAAGTTCACTTTGCGCAAAAGGAGCTCTTGAGGCAACTGTTTCATAAAAGAAAAGATGCCGGTCTCCTTCCACTGGTGCTCTCCAAATGTTTCGTAGTCCATAAAGAGGTTCACTACGTGTTCCTCTTGGGGAGTTTGAGATATCCAATTTGCAAACGTGGAAGCTTGCAGTGGCCAGGATGACCAGGATTGTTCCGAGAAGCGAAACGCAATGTCGTCGGACAGCCGGTAGTTTTTTAGGAGCAAGGGAATTGACGCTGTGGAGGAGTAGAGGTAGTTGGGACTTTGCCATCCCAGTACGCGATCCGCTCCTTCTGTTAGCATACCATGATATCCCAGTTGAGAAACCTCTTGAGCTAGGCTGTTGCTGTACATAAGCTCGGTGCCCCGGAATACGCGCGGTATTACGCCAAAGATGCGAGAGATCATTTCTTGGTGTAGAGCAACCTGTTCTCGGAACTCTTGGAGAGAAGAGAGAAAGGAAAACGAGTGGTGCGAGGTTTCAGCTAGCACCTCTACTCTTCCTGTTTTTACAAGCTCTCTGAATGAGTTGAGCACATGAGGTTGCCACCGCTCCAGCTGTTCAAGAAGAACTCCAGAGAAAGAGAACGAGAAGCATGTTTCAGGATACTTTCGAAGAGTCTCCAGAAGGAGGGCGTTCATAGGAAGGTAGCACTTACGGGATACCCGCTCAAGAATGTATTGGTTATCAGAAGAAGTTTGAGAAGTGTCTGAAAAGTAGTTGTGGTTTTTACCAATATCAAAAATCCGGTACCGGGAGAGGCGGAAGGGCTGGTGAACTTGAAAATAGAAGCAGACGGAAGGCATGATGAGGAAAAATCCAAATTACAAATGACAAACATCAACATTGTGGTATCGTTTCGCGATTAATCTCATTCCACTTCTCGTCAACTCCGAGCATATGCCTTCAGAAGAGACCGCCATAAAATGCTTGCGCTTGCGAACGTCCTTCTGAAAGCATATGCTCTATGTTGATTGAATGGTACGCGTTTATGCAATCCTGTGCGGCATTATTCCATGTGCGGGCAAGGGCGTTTTTTCTACCGTTTTGAGCCAGTTCCTTGTGCAGGGCGGGATACGAGAGAACAGACATAATGTTGTGAGCTATCTCTTCTACATCCCAGAAGTCAACTTTAAGGGCGTGGGCGAGCACCTCGGACACTCCCGACTGTTTGGAGATAATAACGGGGGTGCCTGCCACAAGGGATTCTAATGGAACAATGCCAAAAGGTTCTGAGACGGACGGCATAACCGTTACAGTAGCTACCTCCATAATACTCCGTATTTCTTCATTGCTCAAAAAGCCGGTGAAGATAACTCGTTGGGAGATGCCAAGGTCAATTGCCTGCCGTACAAGCTGAAGCTCCATATCGCCGGTGCCTGCAATAACAAACATGGTATTAGGATAGAACTCAAGAACTCGTTGAGCCGCCCGTAAAAAGTAATCAACCCCTTTTTGAAGGGTGAGGCGCCCCACAAACGCAACAAGAGGGGAATGTTCAGCAATACGGAGGGAGTCTGGCTGGGGAAAGCTCTTGACTTCTACCGCGTTGTGCACAACAGTTATGTTTTTGGGAGGAATTCCGTAATGTTTTACAATGAGCTGTTTTGTGTAGTTGCTTACGGCAATAACAAGGTCTGCTTCTTGCATGCCTTGTTGCTCAATGGCATACACATGTGAATTTACTCCCGTGCCTCCCGTTCGGTCAAATTCCGTTGCGTGAATGTGGGCAACCAGGGGTTTTCCCGTTTCCCGTTTTATTCTCATACCTGCTTCCAGCGTGAGCCAGTCGTGCGCGTGGATAATATCAAAGGACTCGTTCTCTGCCAGTTCACTTACCCGCTTGGCAAATTCCCGTACCCGAGAGAAAAGGGAATTCAGGGCGGGGAGGGGAGCTGCGTGGGAAGGGAGGTAGGCAGATGGTGGAGTTACAGGAGAAGAGAAAGCTGAAATAATGCGAAGGGACTCTTTTCTGTTGTTGGGGAAAAATGGTAGTATAAAAGTAACGGAAAAAGACTTGGAGAGAGCGGAGAGGAGTCCTCTGCACGCCACTCCCAACCCTCCGCTATGATGCGGAGACAGTTCCCACCCAAGCATAAGAATACGAGGAGTCATCTCTCTCAATACTATACCATCTTGAAAGAATTCCCGCAACGCATACACAGCCTTTTAATAACTAACCAATACTATGAAACAAGTATGACGCACTATATTTGCACGGGTACAGACAAGGGAGTAAGTGATACGCCTGGCGTATGTGGAGGAGAAGGTTGCTCAAAAGAAGGTGAATCCCTGGAGGCGTGCGACTGTGCGGACGGCAAGCACTATGGCCGTCAGATCCACAACCACAATGATGAAGAAGTGGGATAGAACAAAGTTTAGTTCCGGTAAGCTTTTGGGCTAAAACGGTTTTAGCCCAACTTTGGTTTGGCAAAGAGACTCAAGAGAAAGAGGAGAAGGGCTATAAGCACAATCATTCCTCCAGAAGCAACGCTGAGATAGTAGGAGAGGAAGAGTCCCGCAATAACAGAAGTGAGAGAAAAGACAATGGAGAGGAGTGTGGTGCGGAAGAAACTCTGGCGAAACTGCAAGGCGGTGATAACGGGAATTACAAGGAGAGCTCCAATGAGGAGAGCTCCCACAATGCGCATGGAGAGGGAAACGGTAATGGCGGCCAAAATAACCAGCGCCATATTGAGCAGTTTGGAGGGAACTCCTTGCGCTTCCGCCAGCTCTTCATCAAGCGAGACAAAGAGGAGGTGGCGATAGAGGAGGGTAATGCTCAAGAAAACGGCAACCCCAAACCAGAAAATGAGCGCGAGATCGCTCTGGGTAACGGTGGTGATGCTTCCAAAAAGGTAGCTGAATATGTTCATACTAAAGCCCTGTGTCATGCTCATGAGCACCACGGCTCCCGCAAGGGATCCCGAAAGAAAAAGGGCCAAGAGAGCCTCTCCAAATATCTTTCGTGTTCTACGCAGGTGCTCAATAATGAGGGCTGCGGTAATAGAGATACCGAGCGCTACTAAAATGGGGCTGAGTCCAAGGGCTAATCCAATAGCCACTCCAAACAGAGAGACGTGTGCCAGCGTGTCTGCCATGAGGGCGTACCTTCGCACCACCAGAAACATACCAATGAGAGGGGCAATAGCTCCAATGATGATGCCCGCCATAAACGCGCGGATCATAAATTCGTACTGAAATATCTCAAGCATGGTGGTGATGATTTTTATGCAAGCTTTGGAGAAATTCTTTTGAGGGTCCCGAGAAGACGAGTTTGCGGTTAATTGAGAGAACGGATGAGGTTTCTTTTGCAATAACATCCATGTCGTGGGAAACAAAAAGAATGGTGAGTCCGTGCGTTTTGTTGAGATCTTTAATGAACGCGTAGAAACGCTCTTGTGATTCCGCGTCTACGCCTGCTGTGGGTTCATCAAGAATGAGAATATCGGGCTGAGAGGCTAAGGCTCTTGCAATAAAGACGCGCTGACGTTCTCCTCCGGACAGGTCTCCAATGAGCCTGCTTTTTAATGAAGGGATTCCGGCAATAGTGAGGGCAATATCAATATACTCTTTACTCTTTGCTCCCATGGCAACAATTTCTCCTACGGTGGCGGGAAAGCGCGCGGCAGATTGGGCAATGTGCTGGGGAACATATCCTACGCGAGACCTTGCCTTTGCATGAGAGCTCTGCTGTCCAAATATGGAAGAAGTACCCGAATGAGGTTTGAGAATACCTAGGATAATTTTTATGAGTGTGGTTTTGCCGCTTCCATTGGGGCCAATAATGCCAACGTACTCGCCGGGAGAAACGCAAAAAGAGACATCTTCCAAAATGTGGGTGTCTCCGTGCCAGAAGTTTATGTTGTCTGCTTTAATTGCTTCCATCAAGAGAAAATAGACTAATATGTGGTTATCGTTTCGAGTGCCGTTCTCGGGAACCGACCATCAAAATCCCTGCGAGATTTTGGGGTCTGCGCTCTCAAGCGTTTGTCCTCGCTATCGCTCGGAACCGTGCCAAACGCTTTCCGAGAGCTTCCCGAAGAACGGCACATCTTCACTTCTCTGGAAAAATTATCTCTGACGCGGTTTGTGTTCTATACTCCACG
Organism: bacterium; assembly: GCA_030699255.1. Taxonomy (GTDB): domain Bacteria; phylum Patescibacteriota; class Minisyncoccia; order Minisyncoccales; family UBA10102; genus JAUYJR01. Next base: position 4,995 of record JAUYJR010000057.1, read on the forward strand.
TTCTACATATTCTACTCGCATTGCAGGGCTTCACGCAACTCTTGTAGGTTTTGCCTCATGAGAGAGAAGTAGGTTTCTCCTCTTTGCTGTTCTTGAGGGGAGAGGTTTTCAAGGGGGTGGAGGAGGCGTGTTGTGATGTTAGCCTCTCTTGCAATAGTTTCGGCAATACGGGGAGAGGCCTGTTCTTCAAAGAATACAACAGAGATGCCGTGGTTTTTTGCAAGGTCAGCTAATGCGGCAATTTTCTGAGGAGAGGGCTCTGCTTCCGGAGAGAGTCCCGCAACCGAGTGAAATACAAGCCGGTAACGGTCTTGGAGATATCCAAACGCATCGTGCATGACAATTGCGTCTCTCATGTTGCAGGTAGAGAGTTGGACCCCGTACTCTTTATGGAGCAAGTCCAAAGCGGAGAAAGCGCGCATGGCATTGTTGTGGTATGCCTGCTCGTTTGCTGGATCCATGAAAGTGAGCTGTTCTTCTACTACTTGAACGTATTCTTTCATAAGGAGGGGATCTAGCCAGAAGTGAGGATCTTCCAGATTGGGGAAGCGATTAATCATGATGGCAACGGGGATGCCACGTCTTTGCAGATCGGGGAGGAGTCGTTCCGCCCAAGGATCCAATCCACCTCCATTTACAAGAAAGAGATTGGACTGCATGATGTTTGTAACATCTTGTGGAGTGGGCTCGTAGTGGTGAGCCTCAGCTCCCGGGGGAGTAATGGAAATAACTCGCGCGTGCTCTCCTGCAATTTCTTGCGCCGCAAATGCTAGGGGGTAGAATGTTGCCGTGATCGTAATGCCCTCACGTTCTTCTTGAGTTGGAAGCAGAAATAATGTAATAGCTCCGGCAAGAAGAGTAACACAGAGAATGGTAAAGAGGGTGGAGTACTTCATGTAGGGACATCTTAATGCAACATTGTTGCGTTTGTCAAGAACTTGGCTTGTCCAAGGTGTGGATAACTTGGACAGGCCAAGGATGGTGTTGGTTGACCGTAATATTGTTTCCTTGTACACTGCAGGTATATGGCAGTGAAGATCAGTGTCAAGAAATCTAAGAAAAAGCAGGCGGAAAAGAGCAAGGGAGAATCCGCAAAAAAAACAAAGACCCCCGCGGTTCAAGGGAGGGCGAGAGAAGATAAGCCCGTTGTTCAAAAGAACTCGGGACATATCCCGCGCACAAAGATCCGTGTGATTGGTATTGGAGGCGGTGGGGGAAATATTGTAACGGAAATATCCCGCCGTGTTCAGCGAGCGGATTTTGTTGTTGCCAATACCGATCTACAAGCCCTCAAAGAACTGCCCCGCAAAGTCAGATCGCTTCCTTTTGGATACGAGATGACAAGAGGTTTGGGATGCGGAATGGATCCTATTGTGGGAAAGCAGGCGGCTCTTGCGGAAACCGATCGGGTAAAGAAACTGTGCGAGGGCCAAGACGTCTGCATCTTCATTGTTTCTCTGGGAGGCGGAACGGGATCGGGAGCAATTCCCGTGTTTGCAGAGGCGGCAAAAGATTCAAAGTGTCTGAGTATTGGCATCTTTACGCTTCCGTTCTCCTTTGAAGGAGAGCGGAGAAAGCAAATTGCCAAAGAGGCGCTTGAGGCGGCCCGTCCGTTTTTGAACGCGTACTGCGTTATTCCCAATGACCGGGTCTTTTCTTTTGTGGATAAGTCCGCGTCTCTACAGGACTCTTTCTCTAAGGTGAATGCTAGTGTTGCTCAGGCTATTGAGGGGTTGATTGATACGGTAGCTTCTCCCGGTCTTATTAATGTTGACTTTGCCGATATCCGTTCAATCTTGGAGGGAAGGGGGCGCCTTGCGTTTCTCCACTTTGCCTCGGCTTCCGGAACCTCAAGAGCACAGGATGTTGCGCGAGATGTGCTCTTGAACCCGCTCTATGACTACTCCATTGCGGGAGCTGAACGCATTCTGTTTGGTATTAGGGGAGATAAAGGTATGAAAATGCCCGAGGTGGCGGATATTAGTAAAACAATTGCCGAACATAATCCTCGAGCACGCATTATTTTTGGCATTTCATGCAAAGGATCTTCCCGCGCCGGCCTCTGTGTTACCCTCTTGGCGGTTGGATGTGGGGAGGGAGAGAAAAAAGAAGAGAAGGTTAAACCTCTTTCAAAAAAATCCACTATGAAGAAAAAGAAACCTGTTGAAAAGGATCCTCCTCCAAAAGCAGAGAGCAAGCAAAAAAAGAAGCAAGCTCCGGCAATAGGCAAAAAAGACATTCCTCATCCTCCCTTGGTAACGCAAGAAAAGACGAAACATGAGGTACAGAAACAAGAAGAACATGTTCTGGTTCGACGCAACGGATTGGATCTAAAGCGCGAAGTGGATCGTGAAATTCAAGAAATGGAAGAGCAAGAAAAAGAACTAGATGTTCCTGCGTTTCTGCGCAGACAGAACATCTCTTAGCATTATATGGCAGAACTTCAGACGGTTACCAAAGCTGTGATTCCAATTCAGGGGTTGGGGACCCGCTTTTTACCGTTGTCAAAAGCAATCTCAAAGGAATTTCTTCCACTGGGAGAGAAGCCAATGATTCATTACCTGCTGGAAGAGCTCTCTCAATCTGGTATTAAAGAGGTATTTTTTGTAGTAGGAGCGGCAAAACATCCTTTGGTCTCATATCTCCAGCGCGCGCGAACACTGGAGAAGATACTGGAGGAACGCGGACAAAAAGAAGAGCTTGAAGGGCTAACTTCTCTTCACGAGCTCTTGGAGAACTTCTCTTTTTCCTTTGTGGTTGAGTCAAAAATAATGGGAGATGGGTACGCTATCTTGCAGGCAAAAAAACATGTTGGAGACGAGCCGTTTCTGGTGGCGTATCCTGATGATGTTATAGAAGCAAAAACACCATGCTCGCTCCAGCTGATGAATGTATTCCGTACTTCTCAGCGTCCGGTGCAAGGGCTTGTATCTTTGCCACAAGAAAGGCTCTCGGCATACGGGGTTATTGACGGAAATCGCATTGCGAACCGTCTCTGGAAAGTAACGAGCATTGTTGAGAAACCTCCCCTTGGCAAAGCTCCTTCTCAACTTGCCATTGTGGGAAGGCGCATTCTTACTCCCGACATCTTCTCGTATTTAAGGAAAACCACGGCAAACGGAAAAGGAGAAATTGTTCTTACAGAGGCTCTGGGGAAAATGGCAAAAGACGGAAAACCCATATACGGGTACGAGATTGAGGGGAGGTGGTGGGAGTGCGGAGACAAGCAAGGCTGGCTTATTTCCAACGCCATTTTCTCCTTGCGTGATCCAAAGTATGGTAAGATGGTGAGAGAGGCGGTAAAACAAGAGAAAATTATATAATCTATGGATCACCCTATTGTATCAAGAGAAGATGTAAGGCGCGCGTATCCTGACCGCCCTGATGAGGTGCGAAAGTATGACTATGGGCTGGTAACGGTTATTGGAGGGTCTGAGTTCTATTCGGGAGCTCCGGCTCTTTCTGCGTTGGCGGCGTTTCGTGGGGGGGCCGATATGGCGCGCGTAATAGCTCCCAAGAGGGCGGCGGATATTATTGCCTCTTTCTCTCCCATCCTTGCCGCGTACCCTCTGGAAGGATCTCACCTTACACGCTCTCATGTGATGGAGCTTATCTCAATGGCAAACGCCTCTCAGCAGGTTTCTCGCGAACACACTTCCGTTGTTATTGGTGGGGGATTGGGGAGGTCGGAGGAAACGCAGGATGCCGTACGGGAATTTATTTCCCAAATATCACTTCCGGTAGTGGTGGACGCGGATGCCATTCATGCCATAGCTAAGGAGCCCAAACGGTTTTATGGCAGAAGCCTTGTGGTAACACCAAACAAACATGAGTTTGAGTTGCTAACCGGCAGAAGTGTGCGGGATCTTTCTCATGAAGATTGTGTTGTGGCAGTTCAAGAGGAGGCATTGCGGCTTGGTATGACCATTCTTTTAAAAGGAAGAGTAGATATTATATCAAATGGGAATGAGACGATGCTCAATAAAGAAGAGTCTCATTTCTTGAGTGTTCGAGGAGTTGGAGACACGCTTGCCGGAATTGTTGGAGCTCTTTTGGCTCGTGGTGTTGGATCTCCCTTGGCGTGCGCCGTTGCTTCCTACGTAAATGCAAAAGCGGGGAGTATGGCAGCACAAGAGAAAGGAGAAGGGTTGGTGGCAACGGACTTAATTGAGCGGATACCCGAAGCGATAAAAGGATAAGGCTAAGCTTTTAAATTTTGATTTTCTATATATGCGTATTGCAATAAACGGATTTGGGAGAATAGGAAGACTCTTGTTTCGCAAGCTTCACCAGAGAAAGGATGTGGAAGTTGTGGCAATTAATGATTTGGGGTCTATTGAGAACCTAGCGTACCTGCTCTCATATGACTCCGTGTACGGGAGATTTGGAGCTGTGGTGGAGGCCAAAGAGAACGCCTTGTTTGTTGATGGAAAAGAGGTTATCGTTTTGCAAGAGAAAGATCCCAAGCAACTTCCCTGGAAAGACCTGCGCGTAGATGTAGTGGTGGAGGCTACGGGCATGTTTGAGTCGTTTGAAACGGCCTCTCTTCATATAGAGGCGGGAGCTAAGCGCGTGGTACTAACGGCTCCCGCAAAAGACAAGGATTCAAATCTTGGAAAAACTGTTCTCATGGGGGTAAATGAAGACCAGCTTGCAACCTGTAAGGTAAGCTCAAACGGATCATGCACTACCAATGCGGCCTCTCCCGTTATTCAGGTGCTTCAAGAAAGCATTGGTATTGCAAAAGCTCTCTTGAACACATCGCATGGGTATACGGCAACACAGAGTCTTGTAGACGGTCCAACCAGAGGATCTGATATGCGGAGAGGGAGAGCGGCGGCGTACAATATTGTTCCTTCTAGTACGGGAGCTGCTATTGCGGTGACACGAGTTATTCCACAATTGGAAGGAAAGTTTGACGGAGTTGCCTTGCGCGTTCCCGTTATTGCGGGATCCATAGCGGACATTACTTTTTTGGCAAAACGGAAGACAAACGCAGAAGAAATCAACGCCATTCTCATGGCAGCTTCAAAGGAAGCCCGGTGGAGTTCGGTGCTAAAAGTTACCGGAGATCCCATTGTTTCTTCGGATATTGTTGGAGAGCCCTATGGGGCAATTGTGGATACCTCGTTTACGCGAGTTGTGGACGGAGACCTAGGGAAGGTGCTTTCATGGTATGACAATGAGATGGGGTACGTGGCAACCTTGGAGCGGCATGTTTTGGAGACCGGAAAGTATTTGTAATGTTGTTTGTATGATTCCTTTGTGTTGAGTATACTGTACATTACTTGGTAGACATGTTTTCGGAATCACCCCTCTCGCGCTCCTGCGGCGCTCGGGGGTTGCGCTCTCAACAATTTGCCCCTTTGGGGACCATGCCAAATCGTTTCCGAGAGCTTCCTCAAACATGCCTTCCAAGTAATTTGTGGCGTAAGCTAAAAATAATATTTGTTTCATACAAGTCATTCTTATGGAAATAAAAATACTAGTAGAGATTCCAAAGGGTTCATGCAACAAGTACGAGAAAGACGAGGAGACGGGCGAAATGATTCTTGATAGGGCGTTGCACAGCTCAGTGTACTATCCGTTTGAGTACGGTTCCGTGCAGGAAACCAGAGGAGAGGATGGAGACCCTCTTGATGCGGTTCTCTTTGCCACATTCCCCACGTTTCCGGGATGCGTGGTGAAAGCAAGTGTCATTGGATATTTGGAAATGGAAGACGAAGGAGGTATTGATCACAAACTGCTTGCCGTTCCCGTAAAAAAGGTGGATCCTCGCTGGGCGCATATTCAGGATGTTTCCAATCTTACGGATCACCAGAGAGCTGAAGTGAAAGAGTTTTTTGAGATTATGAAACGACTGGAACCCGGTAAGTGGGTGAAGCTTAAAGAATTTAAATCTCGAGAGGAGGCTGAACAGCTGGTGGAAGACGCAAAGCAGAGAGAACATAACGCATCATAGGCTTCATGGAATTTCTTAGTGCATCTCTTGTGCAACTTGAATCTGATTACCCAGTTCTTCTTGCTGATTTTTTTGGAAACTCGGTAGGGCAGTACTTCCTGGCTTTTTTCTTGTTTGTTATAGCGTACGGCATTCTCAAACTTTTTAAACGGCACGTCATAAAGCGTTTGCGGAAATTTGCCGAATCTACCGCGTGGGATCTGGACAATTTGGTTGTGAAAATCATTGATTCGTTTGGGCCATTGTTCTACACCATACTCTCTCTCTTTCTCTCAACACAGGTTCTCAATCTCTCTCCGTTTGCGGAGCGGATTGTTTCCTCTCTTGTGCTCATTATTGTTGCGTTCTTCCTAACAAAGGGAGCCGTTATGGTGGTGGATTACAGCTTTGATCATGTTCTTAGGAAGAAGCTTGAAGAAGATGGTTCCTTTGACTCTTCCGCCGTTTCCGTTTTGTCGAGACTGTTCAAGGGAGTGCTCTGGGCCGTTGTTATTATTGTTATTATCCAAAATCTTGGATACAACATTACCGCTCTTGCGGCGGGTCTTGGTATTGGAGGCTTGGCAATTGCGTTTGCACTCCAGAACGTGTTGGGAGATATTTTTGCCTCCTTTTCCATATACTTTGACCGTCCTTTCCGGACAGGAGACTTCATTATTGTGGGAACTGACATGGGGGTGGTAAAACAAATTGGCATTAAGTCTACGCGCCTTGAGTCGTTGCAGGGAGAAGAAGTGGTTATTTCCAATAAGGAGCTTACCGAGAGCAGGGTGCATAACTATAAGCAGATGACGCGGAGGAGAATTGTCTTTTCGTTTGGCGTAACGTACAACACATCACAAGAGAAGCTGGAAAAGATTCCGGGGATTGTTCAAGATATTTTTGAGAGCATTGAACAGGCTGATTTTGATCGGGCGCACTTCAAGAGCTTTGGGGATTTCTCTCTTACCTATGAGGTTGTCTACTACATGAATACGTCAGATTACGTTGCGTATATGGATGTTCAGCAAGATTGCAATCTCAAGCTCAAAGGACAGTTTGAAAAGGAGAATATTGCGTTTGCTTTTCCCACTCAGACCATTCTGATGCGCAAAGAACAGGGAAAATAACTTTGGATTACGAAACTCTTTATTCAGATATACTTTTGGGAGGGCACAACATAAAATTATATCGCGCTCCGAAAGTCCCCCCAAAAGTATATCCTTCACACGAGTTTCGTAATTCAAGAAAAATAATGAAAACACTTGCAGAGTACCAAAAGATTGCGAGAGAGGAGGGGTGGGCTCTTCCTCACTTTAATATCTCCAGCCTTGACCAGCTCTGGGGAATTGCCCTTGCGGCAAGAGAAGCTCAATCACCCGTGCTTGTTGGAACATCGGAAGGAGAGCGCGAATACCTGGGAATGCGCCAGGTGGTTGCTCTTATACGCAGTTTGCGAGAAGAAGGTGTGCCGCTGTTTCTCAATGCGGATCACTGCAAATCCGCGGAGTCCGCTATTAAAGCTCTTGAAGCAGGGTATGACTCCGTGCACATAGATCTCTCAAAAGAGAGTTACGAGGTGAACATGCGGGGAACTCAACAGGTGGTAGTAGCGGCAAAAAAGAAGAGTCCGGAAGTACAGGTGGAAGGAGAGCTGGGGTATTTGGCAACCGACTCCTCTATGGTGTATGAAAAAGAAATTGCTATTCCGGAAGACAGCTATACCAATGTGGAGCAGGCGGTGGAATTTGTGGAGAAGACTGGAGTTCATCGCTTGGCTCCCGCGGTGGGAACTATTCATGGAATTGCGGTGAATAAGCCACGCATACGATTTGATCTCATCTCTCAATTAAACGCGGTGGTGGGGGATCGGGTAGCTCTTGTTCTCCATGGGGGATCTGGAACTCAAGATAAAGATTTGGTTCAAGCGATACAAGAAGGAATCTCAAATGTTCACATCTCAACCGAACTACGAGTGGCGTACCGGGAGGCGCTGGACGCGTCTTTGCAAAACAGCCCAAAAGAGCTTGCCCCGTATCGCTATCTCATGCCGGCCCGTGTGGCAGTGCAACAAGCTGTTGCCAAAAAAATTGCTCTATTTGGCGTCCAAGGGAAACAATAGAAGAATGTGTTGGCCCGATAAGGGGTGAATCCTTGTTATGGTGTCGGGGTTGACTGCTCCTCATATGCCTGGTATGCTTGCTGTGTAAAATATATCTCTATGATTACCCTTCAGGCAACAAAACGAGAAAAAGAAGAGTTGGTTCAGACACTAAGATCCAAGGGGATTATTCCTGCCGTTATGTACGGTCCTCAGCGAGAATCGTTAATGCTTTCGGTAGACGGCAAAACGTTTGACCGGGTGTTTGGCGAGGCCGGAGAGACAACGCTTGTTGAACTTAACTGGGACAAAGAGAAAGCTCCCGTCTTTGTGATTGATGTACAGCGGGATCCTCTCTCAAGTCGCCCCATGCACGTGGATTTCTATCAGCCAATTCTAAACAAGCCTATTGAAGTTGACATTCCCCTTGTATTTGAAGGAGAAGCTCCAGCGGTAAAAGATCTGGGAGGCACATTTATCCGTAATATGAACGAGGTGACGGTCCGTGCGCTTCCGCAGGATATTCCTCATGAAATTATGGTGGATATTTCAGGCCTTGCAACGTTTGACAATGTTATTACCATTGGAGATCTGAAACTTGGGGAGCGTGTACAGATTGCCCAAGATCAGGATCCGGAAGAGGTAGTAGCCCAAGTTATGCCTGCGGAGGATGTGGAGGCCGAGCTTGCTGTTCCTGTTGAAGAGAAAGTGGACGAGGTACAGAAGTCAGAAGAGAAAGGTAAAAAAGAAGAAGATGGAGAGGAAGAAGAGAAGTAACTCTCTTTCTCAACAGCAATGAAAAATCTCTTTTACGTATCATTTCGTATTATTGTATGCGCTCTTGTTGTAGCTCTGTTGAGCGGAACAGGAGCGTTTTTTGTTGAGGCTCAGCTTACTCCCCAGCAGGAACAAGCTCAGCTAGAAGAAGAGCTTGCTGAACTTGAAAAAGAAATCCAGCGTATTGAGCGGGACATTACCTCAACGCGTCAGGAACGGGAAACGCTTCAGAGCAGAGTCTCAATTCTGCGGAGCCGTATTCAGCAGCTGACTCTTCAGATTCAGCAGAGCAACCGCTTTATTCAAGATCTTAGGGGACAGATTACAGATACATCTCAGTCCATTGGGCAGACACTGGAAAACGTTGAGAAAACCAAGGAGCAACTAGGAGAGCTCCTCCAGCGTATTTACCAAGAAGATCAGCGGAGTAGTGTTGAAATTGTGCTTGCCGGAAGTACTCTTTCTGATTTCTTTTCGCATCTTGCAGCCCTAGAGGCGGTGAACGCAAGAAGTTCTGACTTGCTTGGAGAGCTCAAGGGGCTTAGTACATATCTTGAGTCTCAGCGCGGAAAACTTGAATCAGAGAAAACGCAAGAAGAGCAGGTGGTACGCGTACGGATACTTCAGCAACAAGAGTCAACAAACATGCAACAGCAGACCCAGAACTTGCTCAAAACAACACAGGAGCGAGAATCCGAATACCAGCGATTGCTCGCAGACAAGAGGGCTCAGGCACAAGAAATTCGCTCTCGCATTTTTGTGCTGGTGGGAGTCTCAGATACAGAAGCTCCAAGTTTTGGAGAGGCGGTGGAGATTGCGCGGTGGGCGGGGGTGGCAACCGGTGTGCGTCCGGCCCTTGTTCTTGCGATTCTCACGCAGGAATCCAATATTGGGCGCAATGTGGGGCAGTGCTACTTAACAGATCCTGAAACGGCGCGAGGAGTGGTGATTCGCACGGGTCAGCCGGTATCAAACGTTATGAAGCCCATGGGAGCTCCGGGTCGCAAAGGAGATATTGATGACTTTATGCGTATTACCAAACAGTTGGGGCTAGATCCTTTTAAGACGCCAATCTCCTGTCCTATCCCAAGCGTGGGAGGGTACGGAGGAGCCATGGGGCCTGCTCAATTTATTCCCACCACTTGGGCAATGTATGAAGCGAGACTGGAGGGTATTCTTGGCAGGCCGGCAAACCCTTGGAATATTAGAGACTCCTTCCTGGCGTCTGCCGTTTTGCTTGCCGATTTGGGAGCCGGACGCCAAACAACAAACGCCGAGTGGTGCGCGGCCCTTGCGTATTTTTCAGGAACCTGCAAACACTCGGCTTCGAGATTGGCTTCTATTCGATTTTACGGAGATAACGTATTGGCGCTAGCCGCTCGCATTGAGAAAGACATCAAGACCATGGAAGAGGGCCTCCTTGGGGCAAACCGTTAGGCAGACTCCTCCTGCTGGGTGAGGGTTGAAGAAATCTTCTCCAGCATTTCAACTATTCCTCCCTGCATAATCCGTTCAATGTTGTGCCATGACTCCTGAATCCTATGATCGGTAACGCGATCTTGAGGGAAGTTGTACGTTCGTATTTTCTCTGAACGGTCTGCCGTTCCAATCTGCGACTTTCTTGTTTGGGCGTTTTCTGCTTGTTCTTGCTCCGTCTTTTTTTGCTGAAGGCGAGATTCAAGAAGCGTGAGCGCGAACTCCCTGTTTTTCTGCTGGTTGCGGGATGCCTGTGATGTTACCATTGCTCCGGTTGGAATATGGACAATGCGAACCGCGGTTTTCCGCTTGTTTACGTTTTGCCCTCCGGGACCCGAGGCGTTATATATTTCAATTCGTAGGTCGGCGGGGTTAATGCGGAAAGCCGTTTTCTTGGAGCGTGGCATAATGGCAACAGAGGCCGTAGAGGTGTGAATTCTTCCTTGTTTTTCCGTTGCGGGAATACGCTGAACACGATGTACTCCTCCTTCAAACCGAAGGTTTTCCCACGCTCCCTCTCCTTCAATTTCAAGGGATGCTTCTCTGAGTCCTCCAACATCTGTAGTGTTTGATTCCAAGAGATTTTGTTTCCATTCTTGAGATGTTGCGTATTTCTGGTACATATCCAGAAGACTGGAGGCAAAGAGAGATGCTTCTTCTCCTCCAGCTCCCGCTCGAACTTCCAAGATGAGTGCCCGAGGAATATCTTTTTGATCTCGCGCGTAGGTTGCTTTAAGTTCTTGTGCCACCTGTTGCTCTTTTTCCAGAAGCATTGAGAGCTCTTGTTCTGCAAGAGAGCTCAGCTGGGCATCTTCTTGGGAGGAGATGATTTGTTTTGCTTCTTCTACTTGTGCTCGAATTGACTCTAGTTGGGAAAATTTCTCCAATATCTTTTCCAGTGCCTTTCTTCTTCTTGCCAGTTCTTGAAACTGCTCCCAATCTGAAACAAGCTCGGGATCTCCGAGCTTTTCAGTAATGTCATTATATTCTTTCTGTATCTCCGAGATATTGAGATCGCTCATGCGAGCTTCTTCGCCTTTTCAAGGCGCTTCCTAAACTTCTGTACTTGCCCTACTCGATCGAGAGTCTTTTCCTTACCGGTGTAGAAGGGATGACAGCTGGAGCAAACCTCAATATTCAATGTCTCTTTTGTGGATCCAACGGTTAGTGAGTTTCCGCAGACACAGGACACTTGAGATTCCGGAAAATAAGTTGGATGGATGTCTTTTTTCATACGTGTTGAACATACCAGATATGTGCGCAAAATACAAGAGCTTGATTCTTCAAAGCGAATATGATATACAGCAGAGTATATGGAAACAATGGGTGAACAACAAATAACACAGACAAAATCTCTGCAAGAAGAGATGGCAGCTTCAGGCGTTCATTTTGGGCACAAGACTTCAAAAACTCATCCAAAGATGCGTCCGTATATAGCTGGCATCCGGAACACCGTACACGTCATTAATGTGGATAAAACTATTGAGAAGCTAGAAGATGCTCTCAAAGCGATTGGGGGATTGGTGCGCGAGGGAAAGAAAATCTTGTTTGTAGGAACAAAAATTCAGCTCAGAGGGCTGGTTGAAGGTATTGCTTCCGCGTGTGACCTTCCGTATGTTTCTCGCCGATGGATTGGGGGAACATTTACCAATTTTTCCGAAATAACAAAGCGCATTGAGCACGTGAAAGATTTAGAGAGCAAACAGGAGTCGGGAGAGCTTGTAAAGAAGTATACTAAAAAGGAGCGATTGGAAATAAGTAGAGAAGTAGAGCGATTGCTCCAGAATTTTGGAGGGCTCAAGCACATGGATCGTTTGCCGGACGCCGTATTTATCTGCGATCCCGTGGAGAATGAAACCGCGGTTCGAGAAGCCGATCGCATGGGGATTCCCATTATTGCGATTTGCGATACAGACGTTGACCCTTCCCGCATAAAGTATCCTATTCCCGGGAATGATGACGCAATCTCATCCGTGAAATATATTCTTGGAAAAGTTCAAGAAGCAATTCTCTCATCTCGCCAATAGTGTATCCTATGTCACTTATTGAACAGATAAAACAGCTTCGCGAGGAAACGGGCATTTCTCTTGCTCAATGTAAGAAGGCAGTTGAGGAGGCGGGAGGAAATGAAGAAAAGGCCCGTGAGCTTTTGAGAAAGTGGGGAGTTTCTGTTGCGGAGAAAAAACAAGGACGAGAGGCCGGAGAGGGGATTGTTCATGCGTATGTGCACCAAACCGGAAAAGTTGGCGTGCTGGTGGATATGCGATGCGAGACTGACTTTGTAACCAGATCGGAAGACTTTCGTTCTCTCTGTCATGAAATTGCGTTGCAGATAGCCTCAATGAATCCGCAAAATACTGAAGAACTCCTTTCTCAGCCGTTTGTGAAAGATTCCTCTCGTAGTGTGAAAGACATTCTTACCGACGCAATCGCCAAGGTTGGAGAGAACATAACCGTTTATCGGTTTACTCGTTTTGAGGTATAACCATGCTTGAGTTTTTTGGCTCCATTTTTCTGATTTTGAGCGCGCTTGCTTTGGGATATCTTCTTGGGAGAAAAATTCCCATTCTGCTCTCGTACCCACGGTATGAAGGAAATTTGATTTTGCAAGTCAAAGATCGTATTGTGGAGAGTGTTCGATCATCGCGAGCGTATGGATTTATTGCGTCTCCAGAAACGGCGGCGCAACGTGTTCTTTCTCAAACACGTGTGGCTATGTTGCGGGCTGAGTCTCGTGTAGGTTCCCTCTTAGAAAAAGTGCGCGCACGAGCAAAGAACAAGAAAGAAAATGAGGGATTCAATGACTCGTACTGGCAGAATCTTAAGAAAGGGGTGGGGAGAATAAAAAAGAGGGGAGAGCAGGTGCAAGGGGAAGAGCGGGAAGTGCAGGTGATGTTGCCAAAACAAACAGACCAAGGGCAGTTGGTATCCTCTTTGGATGTGGTTTCAGTTGAACATGGCATAGAAAAAAAAGAAGAGAAGAAGGTTCCTCGCAAGAGATCAAAAAAGCGCGATCTTTAGTATAGTATTTGCCCCCTTAGCTTAGTGGCAAAGCAATAGTTTTGTAAACTATAGACGTCAGTTCGATTCTGACAGGGGGCTCATGGAGCCGTTGGTTCGCCCCTATCATGCGATAGGGCGCCCCGTCGAATGACGGGGCGAATCCGACAGCCGGCTCCGCTATACCCTTCTTGACACTGTCATGAATAGGGTATAGGATAGGACGTATCGTTGTACCTATACAACTGAATAGTTTTTCTTTGTGAGTTGTTTCGATTCCTGTTTATTGTTTCGTGCTGGCGTTCGCGCTGGTGCGAAACTTCTTTTTGAGAGTTTGATCCTAGCTCAGGATGAACGCTGGCGGCGTGGATAAGG
>JAUYJR010000059.1 GCA_030699255.1 bacterium
CGCGCACTAGTGCGCGGAAGCAATAGCAGATATTACATAGTTTATCTGCGTCTGCTTCTTCATTTATTCATCTATGATGGATGAGTACATGGGCAACATTTTGGCCCTATGAAGGATAGTCACAATCTACTACGGCAATCATGCTCTGGATCGGAGCTGATACCGTGAGAATAAAAAACTTTCCGTGATTCTTTTCCCCACTTAATAATCCAGTTTTTCATGGTACCATCAAATCGAGAGGAAATATGCCCTATGAATCGCATGCAGTGTATTTTTCAAAATTACCCCTCATGTTTCATACCCTCACTTATATCCAGTCCTGTTTTTCTAGAAAATCTTTTACTTGCTCAAAAATCTTTTGATGGCCCATCGCGTTTGGATGCAGTCCGTCTTCAAAATCCTCATTGTTTAAAGCCACAGTATCCAAGAAATGAACACTGTGCTTTTGGCACATCTCTTGCATAACACTGCTGTATCTTTGAATGTTCTTGTTGGTGTAATAAATATCAATCCAAGAGACGGGCATGGTTTTTGATTCGTCACAATTCTTGAGATCCATAAACATTATTTTATCTGTGATCTTTTGCGCGCGCTTAATAATTTCTTCCAAATTTTCTCTGAATTTCTCAATGGGCACCATAAAATCCCCTGAGGATCCATAGTAAGACGCGTCGTTCCCTCCTGTCTGAAAAATAAGAGCGTCGGCTTCCCGAACAGTAGATTCGCTTTCAAGCCTTTCTAAAATGGTTTCTGTTGTGCCTCCGGAGATACTGAGATTATATACCTCTACATATTCTTTTCTTGGTCTGTTTGCCACACAGAACCAGAGGCGATTTACCCATCCCCCCTTCTGCATATCCCACGCGCCCCAGGAGGTGCTGTCTCCAAACACACATATTGATTCTGGTTTCTTTGCTGTGTGCATATCTTTTGTTTTTTATAATTACATACTACTCTTTTGGTAATGTCAAAACAAGTCGCATATCTGTTCAAAAAGGAAAACGGCATCCGGTCCGAATGGGGACACAGATGCCGTTTTGCTCAGGAGGCGCGATTTAGCGGTTTACCGAAACAACCATACGGTGACCCCCTTTGTAATTCGTCTAATTCGAATGTATAAAAAATAGAATTATTTGTCAACAAAAGTTTTCCACAGAAAACGTCTATTCCAAAATACCGTCAATATTCACATCGTAGAGAATCTGCTCCTGCACTAAGCGATATGAAAGAACATCCCCTGCTCCAAACCAAAGGGGAATTTCTTGGTTTGCTTCATCTGTTGACCCGGAAGCATGAATGAGATTCCGGACTGCTCTTCCATCAGTATCCGCCATCTGGTATGAATCAATAACAAAATCCCCCCGAATAGTTCCCACGTCTGAAGATCGAGGCTCGGTTCCTCCTGTCATTTTTCTGATAACTTCCACCGCGTGAGCTCCCTGCCACACCATAGCAATAACAGGACCACACGTGAGGTACTTTTTAAGCCCCTGGAGTACTCGATCTCCCACCTCAATTGGATCACGGGAAGGAGGTTCAATGCCCCGTTTTTCGTAACTCCCAATAGCCTTTTCTCCAACCGACTTCTTCCATGAAGGATCAAGCGAATAGTGTTGCTCAACCAAATCTGAACTTGGAACAAGCATTTTTAATCCAACCAGCTTGAGTCCCGAGCGTTCGTATCTTTGTACAATCTCTCCAATGAGAGATCGCTGAATGCCGTCAGGCTTAATGAGAACGAGTGTCTTTTCGTGTTTTGGATGGCTCATGCGTATCTTTTTATTATTTCATTACTTTTCTCTACCGCACAATATGGAAATCAATATCCCCTTCTCTATCCGTACGCAGTATGGTTATACCATACCGTTCCAATGTTGCAATGGTTTCTTGGTGTGGATGCCCAAATCGGTTCTCTCTTCCCATCTGAATAACAGCAATTGCGGGGGCTACAGCCTCCACAAAGAGAGGATCCGTTGATGTTCTGCTCCCATGATGCCCTACGTGTAGTATATCTGAACGGAGATTAAACCCCCGTTCCACAAGCTTCTGCTCCCCATCACGGAACAGGTCTCCCGTAAACAAGAATTTTCTTTCCGAAATACTGGCTCGCAGAACAAGAGAACTCTTGTCCACATCTTTAAGACTCTGCCCCTCAAGAGATTCAAAAGGATGAAGCACATCCAAAAAATCTTGAGAGAAAGTGTTCCACAGTATACGCAGGGGAAATTTCGCAATAATAACATTTTCTCCGTTTTCTTTCACCAACTTTTCCCACTGCCTAGCAAAAGAAGAGTCATACCTAACACCACTCCAGAGGATAAGCGAAATATCAAATTGCTCAAGAATAGGAAAGAATCCCGCCACATGATCCGCATGCGGATGTGTAAGAATGATAGCGTCAATTCTCCTACTCCAAAACGGTAGCTCTTGAAACAACTTTTGCACAAGAGTATCATCAGGACCTCCGTCAATAAGTATGCGGTGTCCATGGCTTGTTCTCAGAAAGACCGCGTCTCCCTGGCCAATATCAAAGAAGACTACCTTTGCTTCCCTTCCTTCTATAACTTCAGCCCAAACCACCCCGTTTCCCCACAGGAGGAATAAGAAGAACAGCAAGATAAGGTATGGTTTCATATATCAAAAGAGCCGGCATCTTCCTTGAAGATTCCGGCCCCTCCGCTTTCTTATTCCGTCTTTGCGGCACCCATGATACGAAACATTTTGGTATCACACGTTGGGCAGTTTCCCGTGAGAGCCTTGCGCTCCTTGCCACCCTTTGCCTTCATGGAAACCTCCTGTTCGTTCGCAATTTCTCTCTTTTCTTTGCAGCGTACGCAGTATCCTTCCATAATGATGAAATAGTATTATATAATGGTATAGACCTTTCTAACACTCTTCTTCTGTATGGTAGCAGATGCCCAATCCCCGTCAATACGTAGCCTGGTATTGCCCAATACCGCAAGGTGCGATATACTAGGCGCAGAAGAAATACAAAAGGTCGCGCTGTTTCCATGAATTGTAACTCTCATTTACTATCACATGAATAAAGACGCACTTGTGCAGGCAATCG
This sequence comes from bacterium, assembly GCA_030699255.1. Classification (GTDB taxonomy): domain Bacteria; phylum Patescibacteriota; class Minisyncoccia; order Minisyncoccales; family UBA10102; genus JAUYJR01. Next base: position 3,071 of record JAUYJR010000059.1, read on the forward strand.
CGGAGGGGGCTGAAATCTCTAAGGCACAGGCCGAGAAAGCACTCACTTCTTTCATTTCCGCTGTAACCAAAACACTTCAGAGCGGGGACTCCCTCGCCATTTCAGGGTTTGGAACATTTAAGGTTTCCCAGAGAGCTGCACGCCAAGGGGTAAACCCAAAGACGGGCGAGCGCATTCAGATTGCGGCAGCCACCGTTCCCAAATTTAGCGCCGGAAAAGGGCTAAAAGAAGCTGTAAAAAAGTAGCACGCTATCTTTTAGTAAAACTCCCCGACTGTGTCGGGGAGTTTTTGTTATGAGAGTCCTATCTCACATACGGCTTTGCTTTCATTAAGAACGCGTTCTAGCTTCTTACCCGTCAGACCGGCTTCTTCAAGGAGAGTTGGGTTTTTCCCCAGCTCCCTGCATAGAACGGTTCCCTTATCCAAAAGAAAGGTTTTTTGAGAAGATGATAGGCTTGAGAGCGCGGTAACAGGATGGAGCCCCGAGCGATCAATGAGCTCGCGCAAACTCCCTCCTTTTGGATGGTTCCACGAAACAAGCTCCATATGGGAGCACTGACCAAATTGCAGAGCCTGACCGGTAAATTTTGTGTTTGTTACCACCCATGATTGAGAGAACTTGTTTTTGGAATCTTGCAACTCTCCCCTTGCCTCTCTAATATCTTCAAACCTCGCCTTGGCTGCCATAATGGTTTGAACATTCGTTTTCAGGTACTGCTCGTTGTGAAACTTGCACTCAACAACATACCAACGGTCGTCTTTTTCGGCCAGCACATCAACCTCATGCGAAACACAATGCCCCTGGAGCGTACTCCCTACCGTAACTTGATATCCTCCCCACTCCAAAATCTTTGCCACGTACCGTTCAAACGGATATCCTTGGGGGCCCAGTTGGAAGAGGGCGCTCTTGAGATTATAGCGAGCCGCACTTCCTCTTTGTTCTTTCGCCAAAAGACGGAACGCCATGCGATAGATCTGCTTCGTTGACATATTTGGAGTCAGCTTTGCCTCAATGGCATCCGCAACACGTTCAACAGTATCAGATTGAGCACCTGATCTCTGAAGAGAGTCTTCGAGCTTTTCCCGGGAAAAGAGTTCCCGATCCCCCATTGCTTTGGTAATGTATATAGGAGAAGTCATAAGGAAATTTCTGTTCTTGAAATCCAAAGCGCGTATACGGCAACACAGGCAAGCAAGAGAGTTATAATGGCTGAAACCAAGCAGTATGGGCAAAGAGCTTCAATAACCGCAATCTGGAGATACAAAAAGAACCCTGAAGCAACAAGGCCCATAAACGGAAGAAGGGAAGCCGCAAGGAGGAATATTCTCCTTTCCGTATCCAAAAAGAAAGCTGCGGACAAAAATACGGCAAGGTAGTAGACAATCCCAAGCGCGGCAAGGGGAATTCCCAAAACAACCGCGTACTCGCTTGAAAGCACCCGCGAACATTCCGTAAACGCTCCACACGAAACAGGAATGGACGCATAGTGCAAAATCGTTAAGTATAGGGCATCCAAGAAGCCGAGAAAACTCAAGCCAAGAAGCCCAAACACAAATTTCCTACTCTTCTTGCTCTTGGAACGCTCCAATAATGTATTGTTCAAATTCTGCATATGTTCGCGGATTTTGAATACTCTTCCCCTGAAGGTAAAACGTGGGGGTTCCTCTCACACCAAGTGATTCTCCTTCGGCAAGATCTCTCCTCACTTTTTCTTTACTATTAAGGTCTTCTATATCTGATACAAAAGTTTCTTCATTCAGATTGAGCATGAGAGCGTATGAAACAAAGAGATCACGGGCATTTTTGTTTCCCGCCCAATCTTTTTGGCGTTCAAAGAGAAGGTCATGGTACTCCCAAAACATCCCTTGTTTACTTGCGGCTTCCGACGCCAAAGCCGCAAGCTCTGCCTGCTGGTGAATACTCCTTAAAGGAAAATGACGGTAAACAATCGCAATATCTTCTCCAAATGATTCAGCAAGCTGAGAGATCCATTCGGCATAAAACTGGCAAGCGGGACACTGAAAGTCGCTATACTCCACAAGCACAACTCGAGCTTCGCGAGATCCTTTCACCTGATCCGTGTCTCGCACCATTTGAGCTTCTTCTCGAGCCACATCCTCCGTCTCAACGCTTTTCTGGGAAGTGGTCCAGGTAACCGCCCATACTCCCCCCAAAAGAAGAATTCCTAAACCTGTCCAAAATGCGGTTCTGTTCATAGACTAAGTTCCTGCTCAATAATCTGCTGAAAATTTGCAAACGGCTGGGCTCCAACAATA
>JAUYJR010000065.1 GCA_030699255.1 bacterium
GAACCACCTTGTGCCCCCGATCCCGCAACATGCGAATTGTTGGAAGAGAAGTCTTGATGCGGAACAAATCCAGAACCTTCCCATCATGCATGGGAACATTAAAATCGCACCTCACCAAAACTCGCTCCAATGTTGAGGGAATATCAGTTGCCAATTTCATTGTTTTTCTCAAATACAACCGTTTCTCCGGGACGGATCTCTTGTTTCTCATGCGGTGGAGTATACTCCTTCTTTCTCTCTAGCGCGCTCAAGAGTACCTGCTTTAACGCTCCCCTGTTTGGCTCCGTGCGTTGCCGTTGTTGATCACCTTGCTGTTTTGGCTTGGGATGAAAGAATACGGGCTCTTTCTGCGAAGCTTCTTTCAGAGAAGCAAAAGGAGCGGAAGACTTTAATGCAACAGGAGCTGTTGGCTGTTTCATCTTTTTGCGACACGCCTTGCAGTACACAGGACGTTTACCATCCGGAGGAAACACCACCTTTGTTTCTTTCTTACATGTAGAACAAACGGCATCATACAAGATTGGGGCTTCTGCATCCTGCGCCAATGGAACCGCGGGAGTTCCTGGCTCTTCCCCAATCATATTGGCAATATGGAGGGCAACATCCTTTATGGGTGTACCATATTTTTGTTGGGATCTTGCAATTGCAAGGTCGCGCCATGAAGGAGAGAGTGGTGGTGGTGGAGGAAGCGTTTGCGCGGAAAAGGGCTTACTTGAAACTCCGTCTATCATGAGTTTTACAAATATGTTGTACTTGGCAATGTTTACAAAGTCATTCATAAGGAAGTACGGGGTAAACTCCTTTTCCAAAAACTCGGCGTCCTCGGCTCCAACGCGAAAAGAAACAAGCGTTCCCACGTTGCCAAACACGGCATTCTTAAGATGCTCCGTTTCTTCTTGGAGCTGGTCAATGTACTGGTGGCTCAGGCTCAAGCAGAGGCGATACTTACGAGCTTCAGATAAAATGTTTATGAAGCTATCCGTTGCAAAGTTTTGAAACTCGTCAATGGTAAGATAGAAATCGTTGCGGTCTTCTTCCGGTATGTCCACCCGAGACATGGCGGCCAGCTGTAGTTTTGTTACCAGGAGTCCACCCAACAGTCTTGCGTTGTCTTCTCCAATCTTTCCCTTTGAGAGGTTTGCTATGAGAATCTGTTTGCCGTCCATAACGGTGCGCATCTGCATAGTGGACTTGGGCTGACCAATAATGTTGCGAATGAGAGGATTTGAAATAAACTGCCCAATCTTGTTCTGAATGGCGGCTGTTGCCTCAACCTCGTACCGCTGTGTGTACCTTGAATACTCCTTGAGCCAAAATGCTTTCACCACGGGATCTTGCACCTGGTCCACCACTGTGGTGCGGTACGCCGCATCAGACAGCATGCGGTTAATTCCCAGCACGGTAGACTCCGGAACCTCAAGGAGAGCAAGAACCGCGTAGTTCAAAATGTATTCCATACGGGCTGACCAAACGTCGGGCCAAATTTTCTTAAACACGGACATAAGACCCGAAGCTACCATGTGGCGCAGATCGGGATCTACGTTTTCCATTACGTTAAACGCAATTGGGTGGGTCATGTCGGCCGGATTAAAGTATACAACATCTTCCACTCGATGTTCCGGCACAAAGTTGAGAAGGTCTTCCGCCGTTTCTCCGTGGGGATCTATAAATCCCATGCCGTTTCCATTCTGAATATCCTGCACCGCCATATTCTTGAGGAGCTCGGTTTTTCCCATACCGGTCTTTCCCACCGCATAGAAGTGCCTGCGTCTGTCATCTCGTCTAATGCCGAACTTTCTCAGCTCGTTTCGGAACGTTGTGAGGCCAAAATATACAATATTACTCATATCTACTCAATGGGGAGGTTAGACGGAGGAGGAGATTTTTTAGATTCCACCCGAGGCACCGACATGGCCGCATCCAGCACATTCTGCCCCATAAAGTGAAAGAGTGTTGCCAGCTCTTCTATATTAAGAAAGAACACGCCATCACTGGAATGAGGAAAGAGCGGAGGCACGCGGAGTACGTAGTTACGGTAGAGCCTACGTTTTCTCAGGTATGTCACCTGTGCGTCTTTGTACCAGGTCAATACCGTGCTCGACTTAGTGAAGCTTGACATAAGAGGCTTTATTGTATTGAAGTTTTCGGTTGCAAACTGCCGAAAGTACCCCAAGCCAATCACCTTGGCAGGACCAAAGTAGTTCTCCCGTTTTGCCACGTATGCCATGCGAATAGAAGTATGAAACACAGGCTTGCTCGCTTTTTCTGCAATAGCCTTGAGCTCTTGATCCTCTTGAGGAGAAAGCATAATGAGAGAAAACTTCTCGGAAGATTCTTTTGCCTGCTCGGGCGCTTGTCCGGTAAGCAAGTGGCGCATCACAGATCCTGTGTCATCAAAGAGCGTTGCTCCCTTCTTTTTCTTTCCCGCCTTCTTGTCCGCATACATCTTGTCCGCATACGCCTTTGCCAAATCCGGAAGCGGACTCCTTTTTTCGGGAGGCTTTATGAGAATCTGCAACCAAAACTGTTCTCCCTGCCCAATGGTAGCCAATCCTTCCATAAGAGCCGACATGGGATCAATACGCTTCTCCTCCTTCATCTGCACG
>JAUYJR010000068.1 GCA_030699255.1 bacterium
TTTCATGTTTTATTGTTTTGAGTCATATTTGTCATTCTAAGGCGACAGCAGAAGAATCTCAATCCATTGTGCTCTCACACTTGCAACTCCGAGAGTATACCTTTGCAAGACCGTCAAAAATTCAGCTGAATTTTTGTCTTGTCATCCTGAGTGGAACGAAGGATCTATTTCTTTGATGAGATTCTTCGCTAACGCTCAGAATGACAGAGTGGGAGTTATACCTTGCTAACGCAGAGCATATGCTCGGAGTTTGGAAAGCAATACGAGTTCGTTAACCCCAAATAGTAAAACATGAAAGGCATCCCAAATTTTTTCCGTTCCACAGACTCTCATTCTCTTGAAGAAACCGAGCGTATTGCAGTTTCCTTTATGGAACAGCTTCTGCCGTATTGCAAGGAAAGGCAGGGGGCGTGCGTGGTGGGGTTGATTGGAGATTTGGGCAGTGGGAAAACCGCATTTGTTCAGGCAGTGGCAAAATCTCTTAGCGTGCGAGAGCGCGTGGGAAGCCCAACCTACGTTATTATGAAACCCTACGAGCTGACAGGTATCTTCTCAACACTTTGGCACATTGACTGCTATAGAACAGAGGGGCGGGAAGATCTCTTGCGTCTTGGATTTGAGAGAATGATAAAAGATCCTCAAAACATTATCTTTATAGAATGGGCAGATATGATAAAAGACATTTTGCCTCCTTCCGCCATTCTCTTGTCGTTCTCTTCTATGCAAGAGAATACTCGCCGAATCTCTCAGCTTTGAAAAAATAATGTTGTGAAAAACCGCCCACAAGGTATACTGGCTTCATGAAGAAAAAGCCAGTACTCCTTATTCTTGACGCAAACTCTCTTATTCATCGCGCGTTCCACGCAATTCCTCCACTCTCTACCAGTAGGGGGGAGCAAGTTAACGCACTCTACGGATTTTTTGCCATCTTCTTTCGAGCGCTCAAAGAGTTTGAACCGGAGTATATTGCGGCGTGTTTTGATGTGCAAGGTCCAACGCAACGAAAACAAAAGTATATTCCCTACAAGGCAAAACGGGAAAAGGCGGCAAACGAATTGTATGAACAGATTCCTTTGGTACAAGAAGGACTACGAGCAATGGGTATTTCCGTATATGGAAAAGAAGGATTTGAGGCGGATGATATGATTGGCACTGTGGCTCGCTTAGCTCCCCGGCTACAGGTTCGTCCTCCTCTTGAAACCATTATTATTTCGGGAGATCAAGATATTCTCCAACTTGTAAATCAGCAGACAAGGGTGTGGATGGCAAAGCGCGGAGTTCAAGACATGATGCTCTATGATGAGCAGGCGGTGCAAGAGCGATTCCAAGGACTTTCCCCCCTTCAACTGCCTGAGTACAAGGGTTTGCGGGGAGATCCTTCAGACAATTTACCCGGCGTAAAGGGTATTGGGGAGAAGACAGCAATTGCCCTTATAAAGGAATTTGGATCCGTAGACGCACTCTACTCCGCTCTTGAAGAAGGGCCTCTTGAGGGGGTGTCAAGCCGCATCTCTTCGCTTCTACAAGAGCACCAAGCGGATGCGTTTGTGTCACGAGACCTTGCTATTATTACAAGAGACGTTCCACTTGAAATGGCGCTGGAAGATATTACATGGAAGAAAGATGATAGTTCTGATATTCGGGCATTTCTGGAGCGAATGGAGTTCTTTAGCTTGATCAAGCGACTTCCCGTTGTTTCCAAGGGAGAAGAGGTGCCCAAAGACAGGAGAAAAGAAGTTTCTGTATTAATAGAACGACTTTATAACGAGAAGGTGCTTTCTGAAAAAGTGTACGAGTTGGAGAAAAAATTAGTACCCGTAATTCTTTGTATGGAAGAAAAGGGAATACTTGTTGATAAGAATCACTTTGGTGAGCTGGCAGGAGAAATAACACAAGAGATTTCCAATCTTGAATTGGAGATCCATAAGCACGCGGGCCGTGAGTTTAATATAAACTCTCCTCGCCAGCTCTCCCAAGTTCTTTTTGAAGATTTGGAGATATCTCCCGAAGGGCTGAAGAGAACACCTAAAAAAGTTGTTTCAACGGCGGCATCGGAGTTGGAAAAATTACGGCGGGACCATCCAATTGTAGATCCTCTCTTAAAATATCGGGAGCTACAGAAAATGTATACTACCTACATAAGCACAATCCCCGGATTGGCGGACGAACACAATAGGGTTCATACAAGGTTTGATCAACTGGGAACTGCCACCGGAAGGTTGGCTTCTTCAAACCCAAACCTTCAGAATATTCCCTTGCGTGGAGATTGGGGGAAGAGAATTCGCGCGGGGTTTGTTGCAGAGCAAGGATGGGTGTTTGCCTCTTTTGACTATTCTCAGTTTGAGCTTCGAATAGCTGCTCATTTGGCAGAAGATGAGGAAATGCAAGGGTTCTTCCGAGAGGGAAAGGACATTCACAAAGAGACTGCCGCCGCTGTATTTGGAGTTTCTCTTAATGGGGTGACCAATGAAATGAGATTTCGCGCCAAGGCGCTGAATTTTGGAGTGTTGTATGGAATGGGAGCTGGCGGGTTTGCGAAATCTTCAAACGTGTCTCTTGCCGAAGCTCGGGAGTTTATTGAGCAGTACTTTACCCGCTTTCCTGGCATAGCTTCCTATATTGAGCGTACAAAAGAATTTGCCAAAACCTACGGGTACGTGGAAACCATTCTTGGCAGGAGAAGGTATCTCCCGGATATTGTCTCAAAGGCTCCGCAGTTTCGATCCGCCGCCGAAAGGGAGGCCGTGAATCACCCCATTCAAGGAACTCAGGCAGACCTCATTAAGTTGGCAATGGTGGATATTTCAGAAAAAATACTGCAGGGGAGAAACGATATTCATCTCTTATTGCAAATTCATGATGAGCTTCTGTTTGAGATAAAGAAGGAGAGTGTTCAGAGTCTTCTTCCCGCCATTCAGGCCGTTATGACGGGTGAGGGCGCGCTTTCGGTTCCCATTGAGGTGCATGTTTCGGTGGGAGAAAATTGGGGTGAAATGAAAGAAGAATAAAGCACAAGTAGAGGCCACTTGAATGCTATTTTTTGGAAACCACCCCTCTCGCGCTCCAGCGGCGCTCGGGGGTTGCGCTCTCAACGATTTGCCCCTTCAGGGACCAATCCAAATCGTTTCCGAGAGCTTTCCAAAAAGCAGCATTTCTCGTGGCACCGCTGTTATATAATGTTATTGCAGAG